>NZ_JBHUEQ010000005.1:0-25063 GCF_042680945.1 Affinirhizobium helianthi
CAAAACCGCTTCTAGCGGTTCAAGCGCAGCGTTTCAAACCTCCACCTCTGGTGGAGGTTATGACTTCGGCCCTGGCGTTGGATCATGGACCTCGATCCTGGACCTGGATCATGTCTTGAAATGACGCGTTGAAGAGACTTGCGATCGATCAGAAGTGCCTCGCCTCGCACTCTGCACTGCCGTTCTGATGCAGCGGTCTCACACACCATTTCACCAAAATCTCTGACGTCCTCATGCTGAGGCAGATTTCGGTCCTGCCGATTACGTTAGCGCATTCGAAGAAAATGTTCTTAAAAGGTGAAGTTTCCGAATTGCAACAACCTTGAGTATTGACGTGGTGCCAGAATTGCGCATGATCATTTATGGGGCACTGCAAAAATCGCTGTATAACTCTTCGGCTAGATTCGGTCCTGCTCTAGGTTATGGCAATTATGCGGCACACGCCTACAATGGGGATGATTCGGATGGGTGCCGGGCCAGCAAAACCTGGCATACGGAATATGCGCTGAAGGGATAATTCTGACGGAGAGGATTTGGTATTTCCTCGAAGGGAGACAAGGCTGAATGGAGCTGCGAGGGGCTGAAAATATGGGTGAAACCAGGCCGAGAGCCGGCTCGGTGTCGTCCAAGAATATCGGTCGAGAGCAATTCCTTCGCAAATTGTCCACCAGCGGTTCCGCCGGTAACATCCAGACCGCGATGTGTTTGCTGACCGAATATGTCGGCGCCTCGCATTACCTGCTGGCCCGCTATGACCTTATCCAGGAACATGGTCTCGATTTCATCGTAGCGTCCAACTGGCCCTTCGATCTTGTTCGCCGTATCGGCGCGGAGCTTGTGCGTGGTTATGGGCGCTCTACGGAAATCGAGAAATGCCTGAGCCTGCTCACGCCGCAATTCGCTCTCCTGCCGGACGATGCCACTCTGCCTCCACACATCAGCCGCCAGTATTGCTCCTTGATGTTCTGTGTGGGGCGCACGCGCTTTTCCGTCATGCTGCTGTTTGACGATGGCTTGATCCTCTCCCAGGATCGATTGCGGGAAGTCGGCGTTCTGGCCGCCTATGTGCTGAGCCTGGGGGACCGCCGGGAAATGCGTGCGGAACGCGATTTCGAACTCACCGATCGCGAACTGGAGTGCCTGTTCTGGATTGCCGAAGGAAAGACCAGCGATGAGATTGCGGTGATTCTGGGAATCTCCCGAAACACCATCAACAATTACATCACGAGTGTCATGCGCAAGACCGCAACCAAGACGCGCTCAGAGGCGATAGCCTACGCGGTTCGAAATAATCTGGTGTAGGGATTCAATGGCGACCTGGAATAGCGCATTCAGAAGTGATTTGGACACGGGCGCCGTTGCTGGCGGGATCGGTCAGCGCGCTTCCACCCGCTCCGATATCTTTCCGCGTCTCATTCATATGCAAAAGGCGCTGAACGCGCGAAACTTTGCTGTCTTCCGGGTTTCTGGCGCAGGCCTGCCGAACAAGCGAAAACTGGTATGCGAGCTCGATAACTGGGGCACGACCGCCGCAGAAAATTGCAACGCCATGATGCAGGCCTATGGCGAGCAGCTGCTCGAACACATTGAGCATTCTCTGCTTCCGGTCATATGGTGGCGCCAGCACCCTGAGGAGGAGACGCAATCAGAGCAGTTCCCTCTCGCGCATGTGCTGGAAACCAAGGATGTGCCCTTTGGCGGTATCGCCTTCCCGGTGCGCCTGGGTGGCGTGGGCAATGGTTACGTTTCCTTTTCGGGCACGGGCATCAATTTCGCCAGCGAAATCATGATCGATCAGCATGTGCGCAGCTGCCACGTGCTCATGGACCTGTTGTCTCTCGATGAGCGCAGGGCCCTTCCTGCCGAAACGCTGAGTGAACGCGAGATCGCCTGCCTGCAATTGGCAGGCGACGGGCAGATCAGCGAAGAAATTGCCGAACGGCTTGGCCTTTCGGTGCACACGGTCAATGCTTATCTCGGTTCCGCGACCATCAAGCTCGATGCGGTCAACCGCATTCAAGCCATCGCCAAGGCCATTCGCCTTGGCTATATTCATTGATCTGCATTGAAGGCGTGAGCCGCCTGGCCTGATCTTTCCGCTTTTGCGCATTTTCGCGCGACCAGCAGAGCCGGGTCATCCAAAGTATGCTATCTGTTTGTTTTTACACAGTTCGTAGGCAAAACCGCTGGCGCATTTTTTCTGGAAATGCCCTAGCCGGCCAATGCCGTCGGTTGGCGAATATAACGTGCTTCATGCAGACTGCGGGACAGGAACCGGGTGTTCTCGTCAGGATCTTCGGAAGGGTCCTGGAACGAGATGTGGTCGATTTCGATGCCTGCCATTTTGTCCGTCAGTGTCAAACGGGCATAGATGGAAATTCCGCGCGGCTTGATTTCGAGATCCAGCACCACTTCCGGCTGGCCATCCCATTCCAGCTTGTATTCGCCGCCGGAACCAAAGCTGATGGTGCCGGGATGAAAGAAGAGCTCCGCTGCGGAAGACACCAGATCGGCGATGCTGCCGTGGCATTCCAGGCGAAGAAGCGAAATCAGGTCACCCGCGTCCAGCAGCCGTAACTCGGTTGCTATGGGACTAATCGCCTGCGCCAGGATTTTTTCACGTTCCAGCGAGTAATTGCACTTCTTCATGTTGTTCAGCGTATCCGTTTTTGAGGCGATCGCGGCGACCGCGAGGCGTAGACCCGGTGAATCAGTTCAGCCACCGCCTTGTAAAAGGCTGGTGGAATGACACTATCGACCGAGACTTGCGCAAACATGGAGCGGGCGAGCGGCGGATCCTCAAAAACGGGAATGTGATTCTGTTCGGCAATCTCACGAATTTTCAATGCGATAAGGTCTGTGCCCTTGGCAACGACCACAGGTGCATCGCTTTCCTCACGCACATAACGCAGCGCCACGGCATAGTGCGTCGGGTTTGCAATGATGAGCGTGGCGCGCGGCACATTGTTGATCATGCGCTGGCGAGCGCGGCTTCGCATCAGAGAGCGCTGGCGTGCCTTGACCGCAGGATCGCCCTGGCTTTGCTTGTTTTCATCCTTCACTTCCTGCCGCGTCATCTTCAATTCGCTGTACCAGTGATGCCGCGACCAGAAGAAGTCTGCGATGGCCAGAACAGCGGTGGCCAGCAGAATCACCACCATCATCTTGCTGAGCGAGCTGTAGATCATGCCCGGGATGATTCGCGGATCGGCAAACATGGCATCCAGCGAATGCATGAAGTCACCGCGCATGGCGAGGAACATGCATATGCCCACAATCAGAACCTTGAAGATCGATTTGCCAAATTCGACAAGACCCGGAACGCTGAAGATTCGCCCGAATCCCTTTATCGGCGACACACGCGATGCCTGCGGTCTCACTCGTTCGAGCACGAAAGAGGGAAGGTTCTGCATGAATGAGGCAACAAGCCCGAAAAGACAGAACATGATCATGGCTGGCAGGAGAAAGCCGGCCACGTCCCAGCCAAGACGAACGGAGATGGAAAGGAGATCGGAAGCGTTTTCGAGCGGCCATTGATCAGGCTGTTCGATAATGTCTTTCAGGCTTTCGCCCAGTTGGGCTGTGCGGCTCGGCAAGAAAAAGACAAGGTAGAAGTAGAATGCCAGCGAGGAAGCGAAGATCGTGACTTCTTTGGAAAAAGGCACATTGCCTTTCTCCGCAGCATCGCGAATCTTTTTCTCTGTCGGGCTTTCTGTTTTACTGTCTTTATCCTCAGACAAGGCTTCATCCTTGCACAGGGCAAGCGGAAAGCTCTCCTGTCGCTGGCGAGAGCCGCTCAGGTTCAGGCTGAACCGGGCGGGCTCTCAGATACTTTGCTTTCGTTTGCCTTTACGGAAAGAACCGGTTTCCACGTTTCCCTGACAAACTCCAGGAGGTCATCATGGTCTCCCTGGACGATGCCCGCGATTTCGCCACAGCCGAATCACGGACATGCCTTCATCTTACGGCGGAACGGCAGACAATTGAAACGCCGGAGCATGTGGAAAAGCCAGCAGCCCAAACGAAAAAAGCGCCGCAGGTCGCGGCGCTTTCGCTGAGCAGGGGAGCGGTCAGGCCGCTGCGGGCGCTTGGCCACCTTCCGACGGCGCTTCCTTGAGCTGAATCTGACCGGCATTCGCCAAGCGGATCGCTTCCTGCGCCACCGCGCGGCGGGCAATGGCCACTTCGCGCGGGTTGATCATCATGTTGGTTGCACCAAGATCTGCTTCGATCATGCGGCGCTGGCGTGGGCTGATGGCGGAAAGAACGCTTTCCTTGATTTCTGCCGAGGCGCCACGAAGCGCCATGGTGAGAATATCGGAAGCGATATCGTTCAGCAGCATCACGCGGCTGCGCTGCGGCATGGCCAGGAGGTCGTCGAAGAGGAAGATCTTCGGGCGAACCTTGTTGACCGATTCCTTGCTGATGGATTCCAGAGAGCTGAGCAGGGTATCCACCTGCGGCTTCTCCAGTTCGTTCATCAGTTCCGCCACCTTTGCAGAGCCGGTGGAGTTGCGCTCCGCCTCGATCAGATCGATCAGCTCGATGACGCGGTTTTCGATAATCTGCGCGGCCTTCGGGCTGACATCCTTCATGTTGACCGTACGGTTCATGATATCCGCGCGCTGTTCGTCCGGCAGCTGCAAGAGCAGTTTTGCACCGAAAGCAGACGGCAGCATGGAGAGAATGTAGGCGATGGTCTGCGGATGCTCCTTGAGCATGAACTGGCCAACGAAGACCGGATCTGCATCCTGAAGGCGATCCCAGATGGAGGTTTCGAAGGCCTGGAAGGCGGCACGACGGCCAAGCAGGCCATCCACTTCTTCCGGCGTAAGGCCCTCTTCCAGAATGCTCTCGATTGCGCGAGCATTATCCATCAGCCCGGAGCCTTCGGTGAAGAGATCCTCGAACTCGTTCACGAGCTGGAGAAGTTCGTCCGGAGGAATTTCCCTCAAGGTCTGCGCAGATGCAATAATGGTCTGCAGCTCGCTTTGAGTGAAATATTTCAACAGCTTGCCAGCTACCCCCTTGCCCATCGCAAGGAGGACGGCAGCAGCTTTTTCAGCTTGGGATAACGGTTTCGTGGAGACTGCGCCTCCGAAATCGTCAAAGTCCATCATGGTCTTCCCTCACTGTCCCTCACGGGATCAGAGTTTCTTGGTGCCGAGAACTTCCGTCAGTTTCACGCCAAAACGTGTGTCGTCGTTTTCGAGCACCGTGATTTCACCCTTGGCGATCCGGCGGCCGTTCACGGTAATTTCGACCGGTTCGCCAATCTTCTTGTCCAGCGCAATGATTGCGCCTTCTTCCAGGCCCATCAGGCCCGCAACCTGCATCTTGCTCGTTCCCAGAACGATCTCGACCGTGATCGGAATGTCCATGATCAGGTCAAGATTGGAGTCCAGCCCGCTGCCGGGTTGCGGCAGGTCGGAGCTGCTGGCTGACGAACCGAAATCCGCCCCACCAAGGCCGCCGCCGAAACCGGAATCGCCCAGTCCGCCAGAGCCGCCAAAATCAGAGCCACCGAAATCGGACGTGCCGCCAAAGTCGGAGGTCGCTCCAAACTCCGAGGCTCCCCCGAAATCCGAGCCGCCGAAGGAAGCCGTGTCTGAACCTAGGTCTCCCCCGAAGGAAGCATCCAGATCCAGAGGGGAGGCGCTTGCCGCACCGCCGCCGAATTCGGCATCCAGATCGGGCACATCACCCGTCTCGTCAGCCTTCAGCACACCCCGCAGATCGTTGATCGCCTGGTCCAGCTCCTCTTCATTGCCTGAAGAGGCGAACATGTCGTCCGGATTCATCGATGTTTTGTTAGTAGCCATGGATGCATTATTCCTGTCGAAACTTGCGTCAGCCTGCCCAAGGGAAAATTTGCCGTAAAATTCGGTTCAACCCATCAAATGGCGAAGCAGTTCATCGTCTGTGCTGATATTGTCTTTGACCCGGACGGTGTATCGGTCACCCGATCGCCCGAACTCGCAATGGTAGAGATCCTTGCCGTTCGCGCTCACATCCACGTGGACATCGCCCTTGTCCTCGAATGCGATCACATCGCCGGCCATCAATTTGGAAATGGTACGCAAAGTCAGGCTTTGCAGGCGAATGCGTGCCTCAAGGGTCACCTGGGAGCGGCGCACCTGTTCGGCAATCTTGTCAGCCCATTCCTGCTTGTGCTTCGGAAGCTGACCCTTTGCCTTGGGAGAAACAACGCGGGTCTTGAGCAGGGCCGTCTGCGGGATAACCAGCGCAATTTCCGAGGACACCTTGCCCATTTCCAGAGCAAGACGAATCGTTGCGGCAAATTCCGGCTTCTCGTCCTTTTCGGCATCGTTGCGGTCCGCTGCATTGTGCGGGCGCTCCAGTGTCGCTTCGAAGCCGCCAGCTGCGTTCACGCCGGAACGAAGCACATTGCCAATGCGCTCGAAAACCATCGTCGCAAGATCGAGTTCGATGTCCGAAAGCGCACGATCTGCCGGCTGGCGCACCATGCTCGCGTCCGCACCCAGCATGCGTTCCATCAGGGCAATGATGAAGCTGTTGCCGCAACCGAGCACGAAATTCGGGCACCAGTTGCGCAGGCTTCCATCCGTCAGGCAAACGCCGGGACCAAGCTTGGTGACGAGATCCTGCTTCAGCCCGGCCTGGAAGCCGATATAGGACACAGCGATGTGGATGTCGGTTTCGCTGTGAAAGACATCCGGCAAAAATTCCGAATAGAGCTGGCCGAAATCGGCGCAGATCTTTTCGACGGTCTTGTAATCGCCAAGGCCGCCGGTGAGTTTTGCGAGGAGAGCCAGATCCATGCGGGGGGCGCTATCGTCCATGTCCGTGCTCATCTTTCTCAAGCCGCCTTGCTATCGCCGCCGCCGCCAGGATTCATCATCTCCTGCTCCACGGCATCGATGGACGGACGCTCATGAGCCGAAATGGTCTTGCGGCCATATTCGAGAGCAACCTGCGGAACCGAACCGTTCATATAGGCGATCAGCGTCTGCTTCACGACGATGTAGAGACGGTGCTGCTTGGTGCGGACCACCTTGATCATGGCACAGAGCGGTGCAACCAGGCAGTAGGACAGGAAGATGCCGAGCATGGTGCCGACGAGTGCCGCGCCGATGAGGCCACCCAGCACTTCCGGCGATTCGTTGATCTTGCCCATGGCCTTGATGACGCCGAGAACGGCCGCCACGATGCCGATGGCCGGGAAGGCGTCGCTCATGGTGGTCAGCGAGTTGTAGGGCTTCATCTTGTCGTGCAGGATCGTCTCGATCTCTTCATCCATGAGAGCTTCGATCTCGTGGCTGCGCGCATTGCCGATGATGATCAGGCGCACATAGTCGCAGATGAAGGAGGTGAGCTCCTTGTTCTTCAGCACAGTCGGGGCTGACTGGAAGATGGGCGACTCATCCGGATTGTCGATATGCGCTTCGATCTCGTTGCGGGACTTGGTTCTCAGGTCTCGCATGAGCGAATAGAGCACGCCCAGAACGTCCAGATAATTTCGCTCCTTGGGAACGGCGTATTTAAATGCCTCGCCGAGCGCCTTGCCGGAGTCTTTTACGACTTTCATGGGGTTGGCCATCACAAAGCTGCCAACGCCGGCACCGCCGATAATCACAAGCTCGAACGGCTGGAAGAGGACGTCTAGATGGCCCCCCATGGCCATATAGCCCCCTAGCACGCAGCCGAGTGTGATCACAAATCCGATAATAATGGTCATCGCGTACCTGTACCATGTTCGTATCAGGTTCCTGAAATACTCCGTCAGGCTTGCGTGAGGCTGGGTTTAGAGGAGGTAAAAATACGGTTCTTTCTGTCCCTATGCGGAACAGCCTCGCACAAGTCTTTGCTCATAGGGTGCTGGTTTGAAGGGGCCAGTGCCCCATTCGCCCTCCACGGTGCCACGCCCTGTGGGTTGAACGAGCTAAGCACGGAGCAGTCACACTATGCAGTCCGGATTGTATGTCGGTATTTCCTCGCAGATCGCGCTTGAGCGCCGACTGAACACAATCGCCGACAACATGGCCAACATGAATACGGTCGGCTTTCGCGCAACGGAAGTGAAGTTCGACGAGGTTCTGAGCAAGACCCGCAACGATCTGAACGCCAAGGTGGCCTTCGTCAGCCAGGGTAACGACTACCTCTCCGACCGAGCCGGAGCATTGGAACAGACGGGCAATCCCTTTGACGTGGCAATCAAGGGAGATGGATGGCTGGCAATCGATACGCCGGAAGGCCAGGTTCTCACCAAGGACGGCCGTTTCACCCTGCGTGAAACCGGAGAACTGGTCTCAAGCCGTGGATATCCGGTTCTCGATACCGGCGGCGCTCCCATTCAGCTGGACCGCACTGCCGGCCCGCCGGTCATTTCGGCGGATGGCCGCATCACCCAGGGTGACCGGCTGGTCGCCACGCTTGGCGTCTTCAGCGCCGATATCTCCAAGGGATATCTGCGTTATGAAAATGGCGGCGTCATTCCGGTCGAGCCTCCGCAGCCGGTCGTGGACCGGATCGATGTCACTGTGGCGCAGGGCTATGTTGAACAGTCCAACGTCAACGGCATCAGCCAGATGACCGAGCTCATCCAGGTCAATCGCGCCTTCGAAGCCATTTCGTCCCTGATGAAGGATACGGAAAGCAGTTTCGGTGAAGCCATCAGAACGCTTGGCGGCTCACGCTAAGCGCCCCGGCACCTTTTACGCATTTCCGGATTGAAAACTGCCCCTCGGCTTTTCCCGGAAATGCTCTCTAACCACGCATGGAGAGACAGCGAATGCGCGCCGGTAGCGGAAAGCTCAAGGATCTTGCATCGCTCACGCAGCGCTTCACCAAGCCCGAGATTGCAATTGCGCCGGGCGGCCATGTTCGCACGATTGCCAGCGGCCATTACACGGTTTCCGGCCTTTCCAAGCATGTCCGGCTGGGGGAATTCGTCGCGCATCGCAGTCCGACGGGCATTCACCTGGGTGAGGTCGTGCGCGTTGAGCCGGATCTTGTCTATGTGTGCCCCATCGAGCCCGGCGAGCCGATTGGCATAGGCGATGTCGTGATCCGCAAGGGTGCTTTCCGCGTTGCCCCCGATGACAGCTGGTGCGGCCGCACGATCAACGCGCTCTGCGACCCGATCGATGGCAAGGGGCCCTTGCCCAACGGTCCTGAAAAGCGTTCCATCTCCAACAATGCGCCGCCCTCCATGACGCGCCAGCGCGTGGAAACCGGCTTTCTGACCGGTGTGCGCGCCATCGACATTTTCTCGCCGCTATGCCTTGGGCAGCGCCTGGGCATCTTCGCCGGTTCCGGCGTCGGCAAATCCACGCTTCTTTCGATGCTCGCAAGGGCCGATGCCTTCGACAAGGTTGTCATCTCGCTTGTCGGCGAGCGCGGCCGCGAAGTGCGGGAGTTCATCGAAGATACGCTGGGCGACAACATGGCCAAATCGATAGCCGTGGTGGCGACCAGCGATGAAAGCCCCATGCTGCGCAAGATGGCGCCTCTTGTGGGTATCACCATTGCCGAGCATTTTCGCGATCGCGGCGAGAATGTGCTTTTCATCGCCGACAGCATCACCCGTTTTGCGCACGCCATTCGTGAAGTGGCCATGGCATCCGGCGAACCGCCGATTGCGCGCGGCTATCCTGCCTCTGTCTTTACCGAGCTGCCGCGTCTGCTTGAGCGTTCCGGGCCCGGCCCGGAAGGAACCGGCACGATTACGGCGATCATTTCGATTCTCGTCGATGGCGACAACCATAACGATCCCATTGCCGATTCCGCACGCGGTATTCTCGATGGGCACGTGGTTCTGGAGCGAAGCCTTGCGGAAGAGGGGCGTTATCCGCCCATCAACCCGCTTTCCTCCATTTCGCGTCTGGCGAGGAAGGCCTGGACGGGCGATCAGGAAAAGCTCGTCTCGCGCCTCAAGGCGCTCATTCACCGTTTCGAGGAAACCCGCGATCTGCGGCTGATCGGCGGTTATCGCGCCGGTAGCGACCCCGATCTCGATATGGCGATCAAGCAGGTTCCCATCATTTACGAGGTCTTGAAACAGACACCGGGAGATCCCCCGGCCATCGATGCCTATGCGGATCTTGCCATGGCGCTGCGCGCAGCCGCTCAGGGCGGCCCCGGCTTTCAGCGATAGAAAGGACGACAGGCGTGGAAAACGAAGAGCAAGACGAGGTCAAGCCGCTCAAGCACCGCCGCAATTCGGGCCTCCTGACCGATCGTGTTCTGGCTGCGACCGGCATTTTGCTGGCCGCCGCTTCGGCCATGTTTCCCTGGTACGTCTTCTTCAATGAGGACAAGTTCGGCATTCGCGTCGAAACCATGGATCACACGCGCGACCTGCCGGACACGCCGGCCCGCAATGTTTTCAGCGTGTCGCCGCTGGCAATGGTCAACAGGAACCCTTCCGACAAGCCGAAGGAATTGCCAGACCCCATCGATGGCCTGACCACCGCGACGGTCTCCTCCCTTGGGAAAGAGCCGCAGAACAATGATTCGGCAGCCATCATGCAGCCCATGCCGGGCAAGAACACGTTTCGCCTGATGCATGTCGCGAACGGCCGCGCCATGATCGAAGACAGCAGCGGCATGTATATGGTTCGAATCGGCTCGATCTTGCCCGATAACAGCCGTTTGGCCACCATTGAGCAGCGCGATGGCCGTTGGGTCATCGTGACATCCAACGGCGATATCGTGACTGACGAGACGCGCGGCACTCCGTAAGTCTGACGCAAGATTACTGGCATAGGCTTCAATTAGAAAATGGAGAGAAGCCTATGCAACCCATCCAACTGTTTGATCTGGCCTCGCGCCAAGCCGAGTGGCTCTCGATCCGCCAGCAGGTTGTTGCCGGCAACATCGCCAATGCCAACACACCTGAATTCAAGGCCAAGGACATAACGCCCTTTTCCGCCGTGCTGAACAATGCCGGCATGACCATGGCGCGCACCAATCCCGCGCACCTGAGCGGCAATTCCCTGGATAGCCGCATTGATGTTTCGGTCGAGGAAGAGACCCTTAATCAGGAAATTGGTGTGCAGGAATCCGGCAACACCGTTTCTCTCGCGCAGGAGCTTTCCAAGTCCGGCGAGATCAAGCGCCAGTACGAGCTGAGCACCAATCTGGTCAAGTCGTTCCACGGCATGATGATGCTAACGGTCAAGAGGTAAGAACTCATGGATCCGCTGTCAGCAGCTTCCAAAATCGCAGGTTCGGGCCTGGAAGTGCAGGCCACACGCCTGCGCATCGTTTCTGAAAACATTGCCAATGCGCGCACCACCGGCGACACGCCCGGTGCCGATCCCTATCGCCGCAAGACGATCACCTTCGGGGCTGCTCTGGACAAGGCGTCCGGCGCCGAGCTGGTCAACGTCAAGAAGCTTGGCAACGATCAGGGCAAGTTCATCGAAGAATATGATCCCGGCAATCCGGCCGCCGACCAGAAGGGCTTCGTGAAGATGCCGAATGTCAACATTCTGATCGAGATGGCGGATCTTCGTGAAGCCAATCGCAGCTACGACGCGAACCTGCAGATGATCAAGCAGACCCGTGAACTCGTCAGCTCCACCCTCGACCTGCTGAAGAGCTCGCAATGATTGATAAAGTACAAAATGTAAGTTCGCTTTCCCTGACGCGCGACTTGGGTGAAATTTCTTCCACCAGTTCATCGAGCAGCCTGGGTTTCGCCGCACCGTCCGCTGCTGCCGGCACGGGATCTGCCATGTCATTCAGCCAGGTGCTGGGTGGAATGGCTGCGGAAGCGGCACACAATATCAAGGCGGCGGAATCGCTGTCGATCGCTGGCATTCAGGGCAAGGCGAACACGCGCCAGGTCGTTGATGCGGTGATGGAGGCTCAGCAGTCGCTTCAGACGGCGATCGCCTTCCGCGACAAGATCGTGAGCGCCTACCTCGAAATCACGAAGATGCAGATCTAACGGCAAGGACCTAGGACGATGAGAGCGCTTTCTGTCGCGGCGACGGGCATGGATGCCCAGCAGACCAATCTCGAGGTCATCGCCAACAATATCGCCAATATCAACACCACCGGCTTCAAGCGCGCCCGCGCAGAGTTCTCCGATCTGCTCTATCAGACGGAGCGCGCCAAGGGTGTGCCGAATCGTGCCAACCAGGCCATCGTTCCGGAAGGTGCCAATATCGGTCTCGGTGTGCAGACATCAGCCGTGCGCAACATCTTCCAGCAGGGCGAACTGACCCAGACCGAGAACTCGCTCGATGTGGCGATCATCGGTCGCGGCTGGTTCCAGGTGCAGGCGCCGGATGGCAGCACGATGTACACTCGCGCCGGTGCCTTCAACACCAATGCGCAGGGCCAGCTGGTCACCATCGACGGTTATGCCGTGGTGCCGAACATCACCATTCCGCAAAACGTCACTGAAACGGTCATCAGCCGTACCGGCCAGGTGAGCGTGCGCGTGGGCAATGCCAACACTTTCACGGACCTCGGCCAGCTGACGATTGCCAATTTCGTCAACGAAGCCGGTCTGAAGCCCATGGGCGACAACCTGTTCCAGCAGACGCCAGCCTCCGGTGAAGCAATTGTTGCGGCACCTGAAGATCCCGGCTTCGGCTATCTGAAGCAGGGCTATCTGGAATCTTCCAACGTCGATCCGGTCAAGGAAATCACCAACCTCATCTCCGCCCAGCGCGCCTATGAGATGAATTCCAAGGTGATCACCACCGCAGACGAAATGGCTTCAATCGTCAGCAAGAACCTGAAGTAATCTTAAAAAGGGGTGGCAGACATGATGTTTCGCCGGAATAGCAGGATGCGGAGCGCCATCGGGGGCCTGGCCCTCGGCGTCATCTGCCTCGCGGGCTCTCAGGCGAGTGCCCAGAATGGCATGGCGGTGGTTCCCAAGCAGACCATATATCCCGGCCAGGAAATCGATGCCGCCCAGCTTCAGGAAGTCGAAGTTACCAATCCGAACATTGCCGGAGGCTATGCCAACTCCATCTCCCAGGTCGCCGGCATGATCAGCAGCCGCACCCTTCTTCCGGGGCGGACGATCCAGCTCAATTCGCTTCGTGAGCCCTATGCCGTCAAGCGCGGCACGACGGTGCGCATGACCTTTGCCGTTGGCAACATGGTCATCGCAGCCTCCGGAACTCCACTGGAGAATGCCGCCGTCGGTGACGTGATCCGGCTGCGCAACCTCGATTCCGGCATCACAGTGTCCGGCACCGTCATGGCGGACGGCAGCGTGCAGGTAATGGCAAGATGATGAAGCGACTTGTGACTTTGGGCCTGGTGTGCCTCACACTTCTTTCCCCGGTTTCTCCCGCATTCGCGGATCCGGCGCGCATCAAGGACATTGCCTCGCTTCAGGCGGGGCGTGACAACCAGTTGATAGGCTATGGTCTGATCGTCGGCTTGCAAGGTTCGGGCGACAGCCTGCGCTCCTCGCCCTTCACCGAGCAATCCATGCGGGCCATGCTGCAAAATCTCGGCATTTCCACGCAAGGCGGACAGTCCAGCGCCAAGAACACGGCGGCCGTCATGGTGACTGCCAATCTTCCGCCCTTCGCCAGCCCTGGCAGCCGTCTGGATGTGACGGTCAGCTCGCTTGGGGATGCGACGTCACTGCGTGGCGGTACGCTGATCATGACCTCGCTTTCCGGTGCTGATGGCCAGATTTACGCGGTCGCCCAGGGCTCTGTCGTTGTCTCCGGCTTTTCCGCGCAGGGGCAGGCTGCCGCCGTGACCGAGGGTGTGACCACCTCTGGCCGCGTGCCGAATGGCGCCATCATCGAGCGTGAACTGCCGTCGAAATTCAAGGACGGCGTCAACCTGGTGCTTCAGCTGCGCAATCCTGATTTTTCCACGGCCGTGCGCATTGCCGATACGATCAACCGGTTTGCCGCCCAGCGTTATGGCGGTGCCGTTGCAGAGCCTCGCGATTCTCAGGAAGTCATCATCGAGAAGCCGCGCTCGGCAGACCTGACGCGCCTGATGGCGGAGATCGAAAACCTCGTCGTGGAAACCGATACCCCTGCCAAGGTGGTTGTCAACGAACGAACCGGCACTGTGGTGATTGGTGCGGACGTGAAGGTTTCCCGCGTTGCCGTCAGCTACGGCACTCTGACTGTCCAGGTTACTGAAACCCCGCAGATCGTGCAGCCAGAGCCATTTTCCAACGGGGAGACGGCCATGCAGCCGCAGACGGATATCAGCGTGATGAAGGATGGCAGCAATGTCGCCATCCTCAACGGGCCGGATCTGCGTACGCTGGTGGCGGGGCTTAACAGCATCGGCGTCAAGCCGGATGGCATTATCGCGATCCTGCAAGGCATCAAATCCGCAGGCGCTCTTCAGGCGGAGCTTGTGATCCAATGATCAGGTCCATCGGCATGTTTTCCAGATTTAACCCTATGACTGCGACCCTGCCGACAAAACTGGCGGCGGCTGGCCTGGTTCTTCTGCTGGTGCCGCCGGTGAATGCGCAGCAGGCAAGCCCTGTGGCTCCCACCGGCACGGCTGCCGATATCGAGAGGTTCTGCACCAATATTGCCGATCCCGCGCGCGACCAGCGCTATCTGCTGCAGAAGCAGGAGCTGGAAAAGCTGCAAAGCGATGTGGATGAGCGGATTGCAATTCTGGAGCAGCGCAAGGCTGAATACGAGGACTGGCTGACGCGACGCAATGACTTCATGCAGCGCGCCGAGGCGGGCCTTGTCGATATCTACAAGACGATGAAGCCGGATGCGGCTGCTCCTCAGCTTCAGGAAATGAGGCTGGAGCTTGCGGCGGCCATCATCATGAAACTTCCGGCGCGTCAGTCCGGTCTCATCCTGAGCGAGATGGACCCGACCAAGGCAGGACAGATCTCCATGATCATGTCCAGCGCGTCCGACCCCAACACATCAAAGGACCGCCGTTCATGACGAAGCGTATACCGGCTCTGTTCGCAGCCCTGCTCTTGACCAGCTGCGGGAGCCAGACAGTCAAGGAAATCGGCAATGCGCCGTCCATGAGCCCGATTGGCAGCGGCCTGCAATATGCGCAGACACCGCAGATGTCCTCCTATCCGAAGCAGCCGCGCCATATGACCAGCGGCTATTCGCTGTGGAGCGACAGCCAGTCTGCTCTGTTCAAGGATGCCCGCGCACTGAATGTCGGCGACATCCTGACCGTCGATATCCAGATCAATGACCGGGCCGATTTCGATAACGAAACCGACCGCAGCCGAACCAACAAAACCAAGTTGAAGTGGAATGCCCGCGCCAATCTTCTCGGCGTTACGCCTTTCACCACGGGTGACGGGGGAACCGATTCCGAAAGCTCGACCAAGGGGCAGGGATCGACCAAGCGTTCCGAGAAGCTGAACCTGCTCGTCGCTGCTGTTGTCACCGGCGTTCTGGAAAATGGCAATCTGCTGATCAGCGGCTCGCAGGAAGTGCGCGTCAACCATGAGATCCGCATTCTGAACGTCGCCGGTATCGTGCGCCCGCAGGATGTGAACGCGAAGAACAGCATTTCCTACGACAAGATCGCCGAAGCGCGCATTTCCTACGGCGGTCGCGGCCGCCTGATGGAGATGCAGCAGCCTCCAATCGGTCAGCAGGTCGTGGACCTGTTCTCGCCCTTCTGATGATTGCCTGAAAGGACTGACAGGCCATGGACGAAGCAGAAGGCTCTGAACCGAAGAAGAAGGCGTCGCCCATCGCCACCATCGCTGGCATCGCCGTCGTCACCCTCATTGGTGCCGGCGGAGGCTGGGTGCTGGGTGGCATGGTTGCGCCCAAGGACCCGAACGCGGAAGCCAACAAAGCGCAAGCCGCGGCGGCGCAGCCCGAGGCAGCAGGCGAGAAGGGCGGAAAGAAGGAGGAGGGCCTTCCTCACATCTCCACGCCCGCCGCTGGTGTGGTTCAGCTTGAGCCGATCACGACCAATCTCGCCTATCCCTCCGATAACTGGGTGCGGCTGGAAGTGGCGCTTGCCTTCAATGGGCCGCCGGAGCTCGTATTGGCCGAACAGATCCATCAGGATATCATGGCCTATATGCGCACGGTATCGCTCCAGCAGATCGAAGGGCCGCGTGGCTTTCAATATCTTAAGGATGACCTTCAGGAACGTGTTGACCAGCGTTCTCAAGGCAAAGTATCGAAGGTAATGCTCAGAACCTTCGTGATCGAATGATTCGATTTGTCTTCCTTCTGACCGCGTTCCTGGTCGTGCCCATCGGGGCATTCGCCCAGCAATCGCCGGCCGATCTTCTCAACCTGCCGGTCGATGGCTCGGCGGCAGCCTGGATCATTCGCACATTCGGCTTGCTGACGGTGCTTTCGGTGGCGCCCGGCATCCTGGTGATGGTCACCAGCTTCCCGCGCTTCATCATTGCCTTTTCGATTTTGCGAACCGGCATGGGACTTGCCACGGCGCCCTCAAACCTCGTTCTGGTTTCCATGGCCCTGTTCATGACGTTCTATGTCATGTCACCCACTTTCGATCGTGCCTGGAACGAGGGTGTACAGCCGCTTCTGCGCAATGAAATCAATGAAGCGGAAGCCGTGCAGCGCATTGCAGAGCCCTTCCGTGTGTTCATGGCGGCCAATACGCGCGAGAAGGATCTCAGCCTCTTCGTGGATATAGCCACGGAAAAAGGGCAATCGGTCGGCACTGGCGACGCTATCGATTACCGGGTTCTTATTCCGGCTTTCATGCTGTCTGAAATTCGGCGCGGCTTCGAAATCGGCTTCCTCATCGTCCTGCCGTTTCTGGTGATCGACATGATTGTTGCCGCCATCACCATGGCCATGGGCATGATGATGCTGCCGCCGACATCCATCTCGCTGCCGTTCAAGATCCTTTTCTTCGTGTTGATCGACGGCTGGAACCTGCTGGTCGGAAGTCTGGTCCGCTCCTTCAACTGATCGCGCACCATCACCGCCTGCCTTTCGCATGAAAGGAAAAAGCCGCGGACATGACCCGCGGCTTTTTCGGTTGCATGAAAGGCTTGTGGCCGAGACTACCGAACCTCGACCTGTGGCAGCGGCACGATCATCTTGCCACCGCTTGCCACATAGGCGCTATTCTTGCGGTAGATCTCATCGAAGAAGCTCCAGGCGAAGACGAGCACGTAATCCGGGCGGTCAGTGCCCAATAGGCGCGAACTTGGAAAGATATCCAGATGCGTGCCAGGCGTCAGGAAACCCTGCTTGGCCGGGGCGTCATCCACCATATAGTCGAGCTGCGCGGTCGTCAGGCCGCAATATTGCAGCATGGTATTGGCCCGGCCTGAAGCGCCGTAGCCGACAATGCTGTGGCCCTTGGCCCGAAGATCGTTCAGAAGCGAGACAAGCTCCGTCTTTCTCTGTGCGATCTGCTCGGAATAGGCCTGATAGGTCTCCGGGCGGTCATAGCCGCGTGCGCGCTCATCAGCCTCCAGCTGCCGTGCGGCTTCGGAAATCGTCTGTGCGTGCACGCTGTCCTTCTTGGCCACGTAGAAGCGGATTGATCCGGCATGGATCGGGATCTGCTTGATGTCGAAGATCACCATGCCGAAGCGTTCGAAGTGCTTCATGGCCGAGAGCATCGAGTAGTAATACAGATGCTCGTGATACATCATGTCGTACTGGCTCTCTTCCAGAACCTTGCCGAGATAATGGACCTCTAAAACGAAGACGCCATCAGGCTTCAGGCAGTCGTGGACTGCCTGCGTGGCCTCGCGAATATCAGAGATATGCGCGAAGACATTATTGGCCATGATCATGTCGACATGGCCGTGCTGATCGATAACAGCCTTCGCGGTTTCGCGATTGAAGAAGCCGTTGATCAGCGTCAAGCGGTCGTCATTGATGCTTTCCAGCACGTTGCGCGACGCGTCCACGCCAATCACGGTCGCAATGCCCTGATCGGCAAGGGGCTTCAGCAGAACACCGTCATTGCAGCCGAATTCCAGCACCTTTGCCTCGGAAGGCTTCAGGAAGCGTTCCGTCATTTCCCGCGCATAGGTGGCAAAATGATCGCGCAGGGTACCGATCTTGGATGAGAAATAGAAATAGCGCTCGTTGAACAGTTCCTCAGGTGGCGCATGCTCCTCCACCTGCACCGCATAGCATTCATGGCAGAAGACGATGCGCAGCGGATATTTCTTCTCGGCAGGGATCTCGTCCCGAGAGAGGAAGGCACCGGCCAGCGCCACCCGGCCGAAGTCGATCACTGGCGAAAGATGGTGAGAATCGCAGAACGCGCAGTGGGATTTGGACATCTGGATGCTTTCCGTCTTCATGCCGCCCGGTGCTCGGCCAGCTCGCGCTGAATATAGTCGAGGCTGAGCAGCAGATCCTTGATACCCTGAACCGTCAGCCGTTCCGTGTTATGGGACGTGTAGTCTTCCAGTTCTGCAACTTCCTTGATGCCCTCGCTGAGATAGGGGCGGTAGTTCAGGTCGCGGTTATCCGCCGGAATCCGGTAATAGCGGCCCATATTTTCCGAGCGGGACATTTCTTCACGTGAGATGAGCGTTTCGAAAACCTTCTCGCCATGGCGCGTACCGATCACATCAACCGGGCTATCGCTCTGGAAAATCTCCTTCAGGGCGATGACCAGGTCTCCCACGGTTGCCGCCGGCGCCTTCTGGACGAAAATATCGCCCTGATGGCCGTGGTTGAAGGAATGCAGAACCAGATCGACGGAATCGTCCAGCGACATCAGATAGCGTGTCATGTTGGGATCGGTCACCGTCAAAGGCTGGCGACGACGGATTTGCGAGACGAAGAGAGGAATGACCGAACCGCGCGATGCCATGACGTTGCCATAGCGGGTTGCGCAGAAGATCGTATCCTTTTCCGTCAGGTTGCGCGCCTGCGCGACCATGACCTTTTCCATCAAAGCCTTGGTCATGCCCATCGCGTTGATGGGATAGACGGCCTTGTCCGTGCTCAGCACAACAACGCGTGCGACTTTCTGCTCGAGCGCCGCCTTGACCACGTTATCGGCACCAATGACATTGGTCCGAATGGCTTCCATCGGATAGAATTCGCAGGAGGGAACCTGCTTGAGGGCCGCAGCGTGGAAGACGAAATCCACACCGCGAAACGCGGCATGGACGCTCTCGTAATTGCGGACATCCCCGATGTAGGATTTCACGCGCTGGTCCTGGAATTGCTGCCGCAACTCTTCCTGCTTTTTCTCGTCACGGCTGAAGATGCGGATTTCCTCTGCACCATTGTTGAGAAACAGCTTCAGGATGCGTTGGCCGAACGAACCTGTTCCGCCCGTAATGGTGATGATTTTACCCTCAAACATGGTTTCCCGCCCATTGCATGTGATTGCTATGCATTTTTTCGATCAAGACCGGCCATTCCGCCGGCACATATCCCGTCAGTTCACGCAGGCGGCTTGCATTGAGCGAACGGTCAATCTCGACGCTCGGATCGTCGGCAACCTCAAGCGGCAAGCCATATTGCCGGATAATGAGACGCGCCAGATCCGCCTTGGAGATCGGCTCGGCTGCAACATGGTACAAACCGGCCGGAACCTTTGCCGGCACGATGTCGTCCATGATCAGCCGGGCAAGTTCCGTTGTCGGCAAGCCGGAAAAGATCGCGCGAGAGAAACCCCTGCATGTTTCCTTCTGTTGTAAAACCCACTCCAGCAGACCGCGCCTGCCGGATGGATCCGGCCCGATAATGGAGGTGCGCAGCGTTGTCACACGTCCATTCTGAGTTTCGCCGAGCTGCTTTGCCAGACCGTAAGGATCTTCCGCATCCGGCAGGTCTTCCTCGCGATAGCCGCCAGTTCGTCCGGAAAAGACGCCATCCGTGCTGATGTGGATCAGGCGGAAATTCATCATGGTCGCGAAATGCGCCAGGCGCCTTGGAAGCGCGGCGAAGAGGCCAATCATGGTCGGCCAGTCGTTCCACAGCTCCTTGGGAACCGATACGCAGTTGATGACGATGTCAGGGCGAGCCTGCTCGAGGAGGGCGGAGAGGGCCTGCAGCTCACGCAGATCGCCGCAGATCAGCGGCTGGCAATGCGGATGCTCCTGCCAGCTCTGTCGCGTGCGGCTTGCGGCAAGGGCGTGCAGACCTGGTCTCTGCGCCAGTTCGCGCAGGACCGCCTGTCCCAGGAGCCCGGAGGCGCCGAGGACAAGGATCCGCTGCAGCGGGGGAGTGTGTGGGCTTTCGGTGCTCATCAACTTTGTCTGTTTCCGTTCCAGGTCCGTTTGTCACGAACGGTTTTCGTCACCCGTTACACGACAACGGTGCTGAGGAGGTCGGCTTCGCTGAAGAGAAGGCCGGGGCTGAAGCCTGCGGTGAGAAAGAGCTCGCGCTCTTCTTCCTTGAGGAAAAGGACAACCATGGAATCCAGCTTTTCATCATCACGCACGAGATCGATCGAGCGGATATTGATGGCGGCATCAAGCCCCAGGTTGCGCAAATGCTGGCCCAGATCCTTGGCATTCGGGAAGCTGTGAATAATGACATCCGTGATGCCCGCGACGGAGTTCGCGATGTGAGCCAGGGTCTGGATTGCCGCCATTTGTGGCACGGTGCGCATCAGATGCTGCGCTTCGCCACCGGTGCCATGGCCAAAGGCGTTGATGCGGGTCAGGAGTTCAAAGGCACGCACGAAATCGCGGGCTGCCACCCAGAAGCGCGCCGCAACGGTCATTCGTATCGTCGTAAACTCCTCGATCCACAGCGCGTAGGACCGCAGAACCTCGGGCTTTGAGGAGATGGAGCCACGCCGCTGGCCGAGATAGAGCATGTAGTCCAGTCCGCCGCGATAGCGATCCCAGGCGCGCATGACTTCTTCCTCGCCGGCTGGCGGACGATCGCGTGCAATGACCGATTCAGTGATGGCCACATAGAAGGGGTTGCTGCGGAAGGTGATCGCGCCATGATCGAGGAAATGGGCAAGATAGGCAAAGGCCCAGTAGCAGAACAGGCGAGAGGTCCAGACAGACCGCAAGGCCGATGCGCGATAAATGCCCGTTTCCGGGAAAATGTGCTGCCGCAGGATGAATTTGAGTGCCCCGTCGAAATCGCCGCGCTGGAACACATGATCCTTCTGCAGGACGAAGCTTTGCCCCACATTGGTTCCGGCCACTTCGTTCCGGGTGATCGAAGGGGTGTAGCAGACGCTGGTTTCCGGATGCGCATCCATGTAGCGGACGGCATCGACGACACCCTCTGCAATCAGCTGGTCGTCATCGCCGAGATAAATGATGAGTTCGCCGCGCGCCAGGTGCAGGGCGCTCAGCAGGTTCTTCTCATAGCCCACATTGCGGGTGCAGCGACGATAGACCACGGGCAGGCCGCGATCCGCGAAAGTCTGCGCCACTTCGGCCGTGTTGTCCTTCGAGCAGTCATCCGAAATCACCACTTCGTAACTGAAGGGGAAGCGGTACTCGTCTGCGATGAGACCGAGAAGACGTTCCAGAAAATGAGCCCGGTTGTAGGTCGGGATGCAAATGCTCAGCTTGATCGGATGATCCATCGGTCGCTCCACTCACGAAATTGCCTACAGGCGCCCCTTGGTCAAACGGGGCTGTGGAAAGGCTCGGTTGTTTCCGGAAGAGCAGGCACATCGATATGGTCCGGCTCCAGCCCGTTGCGTGCGCGCTCGGCCATCATTTCGTAGGCCTTTTCCAGGTGCTTGCGGAAGCGCACATGATCGAACAGGGGTTTGACGTACTTGTTTGCCTTCAGCCGGTCCTTGAGTTCATCGGCCATATGCCGGTTCTCGTAGATCTCGACGGCTTTGCGGAAGTATTCTTCGCTGTCCTTCGCAACCAGTTCTGGCATGCCGATGGCGTTCAACAGGCTCTCGGAAACGCGAGAAGCGAAATGCGTGCCCTTCTTGGTCAGGACAGGCAGGTTTGCCCAGAGCTGTTCCGATGTGGTGGTGTGACCATTGACCGGGAACGTATCCAGCCCGAGATCCGCCAGCCCGATGCGCGCGATGTGATCGGCATAGGGAACGATCGGCGTGAAGGAGAAGCGGTTCTCCGCAATGCCGTTTGCGACCAGTTTCTTGGTAAGGTTCGTATGGGACTCGCCGCTTGCACACAGCAGCCAGAGATAGCTCTCCGGCGTCGCCTTCAGGATGCGGATCCATAGCTCGATATTCTCGAGCGAGATCTTGCGGGTGTGGTTGAAGGAGGCGAAGACAAAGCGGTCTTCCGGCAGGCCTGCATCCTGGCGGGTGAAGGGCTGCGGTTGCGGGCGGTGCATCACGTCATTCGGCTGGTAGCAGTCCGGCAGACGGCAGAATTTTTCCCAGTAATGCGGTTTTGCATGATCCGGCAGAACGATCGGGTCTCCGATGATGTAGTCCACATCCACGTTCGGGGTGGTTCCGGGGTAGCCGAGCCACTCAACCTGTACCGGCGCGAGTTTGTGATTGAGAAGAAACGAACGGCTCTGACGGGTCTGCCCCTTCAGATCGACCAGGATATCGATGTCGTGCGAACGGATTGTCCGAACCGCCTCTTCGGGGCTCATGTCGCGGATTTCCACGACATTGCCCCATTTGGCCCGAACCTCGTCGGAATCAAGGTGCTCCTTGTCGGTATAGCAGAACAGCGTGATATCGAAGCGGCTGCGGTCGTGATCTTCCAGCACCCCGCGCAGCAGCTTCATGGTCGCGTGGGAGCTCCACAGATCGGACGAAAGATAGCCGACGCGTATCTTGTCTGCCCACTGATGCGGCATCCTGCGGCGCGATTCCGTCAGGCCCGGCGGAACCGCATTCGGATCGTAGCCGATAACCTTGTTGATGCTTTCATCCGCCTGCCAGTGAAGATTGTAGAAGGGGGACTCGGCCTTGTATGCGCGCGGATCGTTGTTGGCAAAGCTGCGATCGACAATCGGCTGGTACTTCGCAATGGCGTCGTAATCGTTGATTTCGCGCGATGTCACCAGATGGGTGTGAATGAGAAGCGGGCTGTCGGGATAGCGCTTGAGCAGCGCCTTGATCGTCAGACGATCCCTCTGGTCCTCGGGCATATTGCTCAGCAGGAACAGCGCCAAGCTGTTATGCTTTGAGTTTTTGCTCTCGGCCAGCGTCTTGAGATAGATGCGCACCAGCTCCTTTTCGTTTTTCAACAGGAAACAGGATGCAATGTAGAAGGCGAGATCGGGGTCCTTCTGGGCTTCCTCGGCCAATGGGGCGGAAAGCGCCAGAACGCGGTCGATCTCGTTCAGTTCGTACCACAGCTGAATGGCCTTGCGCCGTGCCGCATCTGCCTTGCTGCCGCCGGCTTCGGCTGCCAGCTGGAAGGTTTGCGCAGCCTCCGGCTTCATCTCCATCTTCAGCAGCGTTTCGCCCAGAAGTGTGTAAACCGTGGAGTCTGCCTGATCGTCCAGCAAGACATTCAATGCTTCCAGGGTCTGGTTGTAATCTCCCTTGCGAAAGCTGGTTCTCGCAGTTTTGTAGAGAGGATGCTGTGACACTTTGGCTCCGCTTCAGACGCGAGTTGGTAGAAATCGTTCAACTCCAGCCTAGGGTGTGAAACTTGCCCCAGGCCGACTCTCCAAGGCGGGGAATGCCTACAATTTTTTCTCGCCGCTTAATGAATCCGCAAGGAATACCTGTGATTATCATCCTCATATGACGCGTTTGGTTTCCTGCTTAAGAAACCGAGTGGCATGAAGCCGATCGTCATTGCCGGTAATCCAGTCCGGTATGTCCCCATAAAGTAAACTGTAACAAGGGACTAGAATTCGATGACCTCCATTATGACCAACTCTGCAGCACTTTCTGCTCTTTCGACTCTGCGCTCTATCAGCGCTGGCATGGAGCAGACGCAGAACCGCATTTCGTCCGGTTACCGCGTTGAGAACGCGTCTGACAACGCTGCTTACTGGTCGATCGCCACGACCATGCGTTCGGACAACAAGGCTCTGAGCACCGTTAAGGACGCACTCGGCCTCGGCGCTGCCACGACCGACACTGCTTACACGGCTCTGAAGAGCTCCATCGGCGTTGTTGACCAGATCAAGACCAAGATTACCGCTGCTTCGCAGCCGGGCGTCGACAAGGCAAAGGTTCAGAAGGAAATCGATCAGCTGCAGGACCAGCTGGTTTCGATCGCCAAGTCCGCTTCCTTCTCTGGCCAGAACTGGGTTTATGAAAAGGCTGGCGTCAACACGGCTGGTACGCAGGCCATCGTTGGTTCGTTCAACCGCGACGCTTCGGGCAACATCAGCCTGACGACCCTTCAGTACAACACGACCAGCTCCAAGCTGATCGCTGAAACCGCGACCGCTGGCGTGTACAGCACGACCTCCGGTATGCTGACGAAGGTTTACACGGCAAACTACACCAACTCCGTCGGTGTTCAGACCGTCGGTTCGCTGGGTGGTGGTTCGCTGGGTGAAAGCCTCCTGACGCTCGATATCACCAATGCAACGGTTGACCAGCTTTCGATTTCTCTGGCTGTGACCGAAGCTGCTCTGAAGGACATGACCAACGCTGCCGCTGATATCGGTGCCGTTAACGCTCGTATCGACCTTCAGTCCACCTTCGTAAACGACCTGATGGACTCCATCGAAAAGGGCGTTGGCAAGCTGGTGGATGCCGACATGAACGAGGAATCGACGCGCCTGAAGGCACTGCAGACGCAGCAGCAGCTGGGTATCCAGGCTCTGTCGATTGCCAACAACGACTCGCAGAGCATCCTGTCGCTCTTCCGTTAATCGACAGATTGACCTCAGTCGAAAAAAGATCGCGCTCCGAAAGGGGCGCGATTTTTTTGTCTGGTGAATGCTCCCGATTTCTGTCGGCGCAAGGTCCGCGCTGCGGTTGAGCGTCTCTTTCAATTCATCCTTGGAGCTCATTCCCAACTGATCTGGGCCGCGTTCCGGTATTCATAGCACGCCCTGCAATGACAGGTGCCTGTGCTTGATCCCCGGCATTTCAGCATCTGTGCAAGACTTTGCCGCAGTGTGCCGAAACAGCATGCGTTGAACCGAAGACATAGAACGGGAGTGGCGAATCAGAAGGATCGCGACGCGCTTGTCTTATGATTTTCGTGCTTCTCCATGAGATAAAGAAGCGCCGGCTTGGGTTGCAGCCCCATGCCGGCGAT
>NZ_JBHUEQ010000006.1:0-41548 GCF_042680945.1 Affinirhizobium helianthi
ATCTCCTCGATCATAAAGCCCGAGAAAATTCTACTTTTGAAGCCCGTTAATTGCCGGGAGGATTACCGATAGAGACAGAAGGATCGGTGCAACTGGCTGAGCGGTTGGCGGCACAGGCGAACACCGACTATGAAGGCGGCAAGAGGATCATCATGGACAGTCTCGGTGGCATTCCACTCGGACGTCCGGCAAAGCCGGAAGAGGTGGCCAACCTTATTGCTTTTCTGTCGTCCGATCTTGCGGCATCCATCACAGGTGTCGAATTCACAATCGACGGCGGCACTGTACCAACGGTCTGAGCGCTCTGGTTCGCCGCTCGCTTTTCAGGAATTGGGAATGTCCGCCCCTGAAACGCGTGTGGCGATCTGCCTCAATCCGGTGTCCTTCTAACGGAGCCCGTGACTTTTGTGGCGCATGTTGAATGTGCTACAGAACTGCCTTTCAGCAAAGAAGTGATTTAAGGCTATGACATGGTTTATGGAGTTGGAGGGAACTTAAATACCCCGGCATTTTTTAACCTGCTGGTCGGTAGCTATCACAGGTTGATCGGCAAACGATTGATAGATGATGGGCAGGGCGCGGAATGGCTGTATGGAGAGGCACCTTTTGTCGTTCTGGCACATAACACCGAGCCTGATCCGACATTTGTGTATGCCAACATGACGGCCCAGCGCCTCTTCGGCTACAACTGGAGTGAATTCATCACGCTCCCCTCCCGGCTATCAGCGGAGATGGCAGAAAGGGCAGAACGTCAACATCTGCTGGACGCAGTGTCGCAACGGGGCTTCATCACCAATTATCGCGGCCTGCGGGTAACGAAGACGGGTCAGCGGTTCTGGATGGAGGATGGCGCGGTTTGGCAATTGCAGGATGAAAGCGGTCAGATACATGGCCAGGCAGCGGCATTCAGCCGTTGGACCTTCGTCTGATCGGCGTTCCTGAACCCTTCCTCCGCTCAGCCTGCGCAAAAACAAATAGATGGAGCACTTTTAGGTCAGCCGGTTTTCTGCGGACCTATTTTAGCTCGTTCTTGCAGAAAGGTCCTTGCAGGCCTTGCTGATGATATCGACGAAGGTTTTGACAATCGGCCTGCTTTTCCAGTCTTCGAGTGTCGCGACCTGAAACTTCGCCTTGTAGGAAAACAGATTGGGGCGGATCAGTCGCATCCGTCCCTGCTGGACGAAGGGAGCCGCATAATGGTCGGGAAGATAGCCGAGATAGCATCCCGATAGTATCAGATAGGCTTCCGCCTCCATGTTCGATACGGTCGCGTGCGAACTTGAAATAGCGAAGATCTTGATGTCTCTCGCGGCCCAGTAGCTGCGGCCGATAATGCGGTGTGTGCGAACTTGATCGATGCCAATTTCGTCGTCGGCCATGGCAAACAGAGGGTGTCCCGCCCCACAATAAAAGTTCTGCGTCTCCTCGTAGAGATCGATATAGGCAAGTCCGAGTGCCATTCTCGGGAAGCTGCCGACCGCAAGGTCGAGTTTTCTCGCCACCACATCACGAAGCAGTTCACCCGGTGAACGGGTTTCCATGGACAGGTGAAGCGAAGGGGCAACTTCCGCCAATTCTGCAATGGTTGCCGCGACTGGTGAAACCGGATCGGTAATTGTGTTGTCAACCAGTCCAACGGACAGGGTGCCGCTCAAGTTCGAGCGTAGCCCGGCAACCTTCCGGCTGAATTGATCCAGCGAACCAAAAAGCCTTTGGCATTCATCGAAAATGAGGCGACCATTGTCCGTGAGCTGAAAGCCGCCGCGTCCGCGTTTGCAAAGCGTCACACCCAGCCGTTGCTCAAGGGCGGATATCTTTTCCGAGATTGTGGAGAGTGAAAGATTTAGGTCTGCCTGGGCGGCGGAAAGACCGCCCGCTTCAACAACTCGAATAAAGATACGGATGAGGCGAATATCGGCATTGTCCACGGCAATGGGACTACGCGAACTGGCCTCAGATCTTTGCATCTTGCATCCTTCGGGGGCCAAACCGGAGCGATCAGGCCGCATGAATCGATCCTGCAGACGATATTGCCTGGCCAGTCTGGAAACAAGACGTATGGCGGTTGAAGTTTGGGGGAGGTAAGCGCGAGCTGGAAAGCCCACGCCTGAGGTTAGTTTGCGAAATGACCGACAGATAGGTCATGCGGCATAGGTGATCCGACCAGCGCAGATAGTGTAGCGCGGAGCGACGCCCACAATCGCATCTGGATCAAGGCTTTCCATATCCTGATCCCAGACCACGATGTCAGCTGCAAAGCCCGCTTTCAGCGTGCCCTTCCACCCATCGGCAAATTCTGCGTAAGCGCCGCGCACGGTGTATGCGTCGAGTGCCTCCATCAGAGTCTGACGATTGTCAGGCAGATCGCTCCGCCATGGCTTGCGTGTCATGGCAGAATGCATGGACAGGATGGGGGATACTGGCGACACCGGCCAATCGGTCGAGAAGATCAGATCAATCTTGGCATCGCGAATGGCCCGCCAGGCATAGGAGCGGTCCCAGTTCTGTGCGCCGATGCGTGACAGTGTCGGCTCCAGTGGAAGTCCCATTTGCCCGGGCGGAACGGTGGGTTGCATGGAGGCGATAGTCTTCAGTTCCCGCATACGGTCGAGATCACCCCAACGTACCACTTCGATATGTTCGATGCGGTGCCTGCTATCGCGCGCGCCGTTTGCGGCTCTGGCTGCCGCATAGCCGTCGAGAACGCAGGATACCGCGCCGTCACCAATGGCGTGAACGGCAATCTGAAGTCCGCGTTTGTCTGCCTCAATGCAGATGCGGTCAAAGGTTTGCTGATCGAAACGCGCCTCGCCCTTCCAACCGGGCCGGTCATCGTAATCGTCATACATCAGGGCTGTATGGGAATCGAGAACCCCGTCCATGAACACCTTCACGGTTCCGGAATTCAGCCATTCGCCGCTGAACTCGGCATGCATCTGGGCCGCCTTGTCCATCTGTTCGATGATGTCGCCGCTGACATAGTGCAATGGCACCCGACCTCGGCAAAGCAGCTCTCCCTCAGCCTGGATCTCGGACAGGAGTTCAAGCTGGTAGCGATTGCCATCCATGTTCTGGAAGCTGGTGATGCCATGCGCTGCCAGATGCTGCAGACCGCGTTTCAGCAGGTTGCGATCGAAGGCGCGCTCGGCCTCCGAAACATGCTGCGGCTCATCACCGGTGCTGAGCCCCAGCATGTCCCTTCCGGCGTTAAGACCTAACGCAATAACATCGTCAAAGGCATAATGCTCGCGCAATTCTCCCTGCGCCAGACCATCCTCCCCCATAACGATTTCGTTACCTGGCGGAAGTTTGCGACCTCCCAGAAGCCCCGCCTTGGTCAGTGCGATCGTATTGGCCCAGACCGTGTGGTGATCTGGAGACATCAGGGCCAGCGGGCGATCTGGCAGAATGGAATCGAGCACATGCCTGTCAATTGCGCGACCTTCACCCAGGATTGTGTAGTCACAGGTATTGGCCATCAGCAAAGGATCCGAAGGCCGTGATTGCGCATAAGCCAAGATGGCTGATTTCATCGCGTCATAGCCCTTCACCTCAAACAGTGAAAGCTGGTCCAGTTCGGCAGAGCCACCAAAGATATGAATATGGCTTTCGTTGATGCCCGGGGTAACGGTTGCGCCAGCTGCGTCGATAACCTGCGTTTCGCTGGTTTGGTAAGCGGCAATTTCGCTGTTGGTTCCCACAGCAAGGATGCGGCCTTTGGCAATGGCTATAGCTTGCGCGTGCGGCTTCGCCGGATCCATGGAAATAATCCGGCCGTTCGTGATGATCATATCCGCTGAAACGGCCATGTGTGCTCCTCTCCTCAAGCGCCCGTTCAGGACGCCGCCAACTCATTATTCAACAGTGAAGTAGTATTTGCGGCAGGTTTCTGTGACCTCGAAACGCCCGTTGAAACCCTTGCGCATGACATAGGTGTCACCAGCCCCAAAGCTTTGCGGCTGCTCGCCATCGGGGGTAATGATCACCTTGCCGGAGAGGATATGGGCCATCTCGTTGAACGGATAATCGTCCATACGCTCGGCATAGGGTGTTGCTTCCCAAATTCCGCAGGTCTGCTTCTCTTCCGAGAAGATGACAGTTCCCTGTTCCGCCGGCGCTGCCGTCAGCAGGCTTTCGGCGGGCACTACCTGACAGGATTCCAGGCCATTTGGACCGTTCGGTACCAATGCAATCAGCTTCGACATTTCTTGTTCCTTTACAGAAGGCTTTCAGCGAGCCCGCGTCACGTGCTTCACCGCCCGGTAGGCGGAGAGGCCCCACGGGCCCAGTTCCCGTCCAATACCGCTTGCCTTGAAGCCACCCCATGCGGTGCTCGGGAAAATGATCTGCGCACTGTTGACCCAGACATGACCGGCATCGATACGACCTGCTACCGCATCCGCTTTATCCCGATCTGTGCCGACGACAGTCGCCGCAAGCCCGAATTCGGTGTCATTGGCATTTGCAATGGCTTCTTCAACGCTTGAGAAGCTGCGCACGGCGAGAACAGGCCCGAAAATCTCATCGCGCCATACAGAGTTATCCATCGGCACATCCCGATAGATGGTGGGTGCAACAAAATAGCCTTCGCGCCCGGCAATTGCCGCACCGCCCGTCAGACAATTCAGCCCATCTGCCTTCGCCTGCTGGAGCGCTGCCTTTACCTTTTCAAATTGCGGCCCATTCATCAGCGGTCCCATCTCCGCTTCCGCCGTCTCGTGCCCCCCAACATTCAGGCTGGCAGCCTTTGCCACGAGTGCTTCGATGAACTCTTCCGCAATCTTGTCGGACACCAGGAGGCGCGACGTGGCTGAACACATCTGGCCGCAATTGAAGAAAATACCGGCAGATGCAATCTCCACCGCCTGGTCGATATCCGCGTCCTCCAGAATAACGATGGGGGACTTGCCGCCCAGTTCCAGCGATACCGGCACAATGCGCTGTGCCGCTGCTGCCATGACGCGCGCACCCGTGGCGTTGGAGCCAGTGAAGGAAATCTTGCGAAAACGTCGATCGGCGCACAATGCGGCACCAATATCGCCCAGGCCCGGCACGATGTTGAGGACACCGGCTGGCAACCCGCTTTCGATGGCAAGATCGCCATAGACGAACTCGGCCAGGGTGGTGAATTCCGATGGCTTCAAAACAGCCGTGCAGCCCGCAGCGAGCGCGGGTGCCAGCTTCCAGGCAGTCGTGACCATCGGAAAGTTCCAGGGAACGATCAATGCAACCGGACCCAGCGGTTCGAAATAGGTTGCGCCCTGCAGATCCTCCAGCGGGAGCTCCACAGGCTTTCCTTGTCCACCGTCCAAACCTTCCGCAAGCTCGGCGTAATAGTCGAATGTCGCGCTTGCGTCGTCGACATCGATTTCAGCCTCGAAACGCGGTTTGCCGCTGTTCAGCATCTGCAGGGCCACCAGTTGCGGCTTGCGGGCCTGCAGGCCCTTGGCAATGGCACGCAGGAAGCCTGCGCGCTCGCTTCCGCTGGTCTGTCGCCAGGTGGAAAATGCATTTGCGGCAGCCGCTGCGGCCTGCGCCACCTGTTCCTTCGAGGCAGGTGCAAACTCCGCAAAGGCTTTGCCCGTGGATGGATCGATGGCCTGGATTGGCTGGCTGCCTGCGCCATCCAACCATTGGCCGTCAATGAAAACGGTCTGCTTGCGCTCGAGGAGAGCGGTCGGCACCTCAAGGTGCATTGGGCGAGTGAATGTTGTCATCAGAGTGGGAACCCCATTTTGTGCACCATGCTAATCCACAATTTTCGCCAGCCGCCTTTTTGATCCACCTCATCCAGCGCATACATCGTGGTCTTCGCACCGATCCAGCGGAAAGGTTCCGGCGGAATCCAGTTTGGCAGCGTCCGTGCGAAGTCGAGGTCGAGATCCGGATTGGCCTTGCCGTCCAGAATATCGAGACCGATTGAGGCGCCAAACCGGGTTGCGGTGACACCAAAACCAGAATAACCGCCTGCGTAAATGCCCTTGCCGCCGTAATAACGCTGGAAATGGACGGCCAGCCGCATGGTTAGATCGATCGGCCCGGACCATGCATGCGTGAACTTGACATCGCCGAGCTGCGGGAAGGTGTTGAAGAAGTAGCCTGCGAGCCTGTCGTAGGTCTCGATCTTCCGATCCTGGGCGGGGTCTGTGTTGTTGTTGAAGAAATAGCCGACGCGCCCGCCGAAGATAATGCGGTTGTCGTGCGTCAGTCGCATATAGTTCAACTGGGTCCGCGTATCGTAGATGCCCTGACGGTTCTTCCAGCCCAGTCTTGACAGCTGTTCCTGCGTCAGGGGCTCCGTGGCAAGCACGCGGTCACGCACGGACACGATACGTTTCTTGATGTCCTTGTGGCCCGCATTCCAGGCATTGGTCGCAAACAGGACCTTCGGGGCTTTAATGCGGCCGTCATGGGTAACGATGGTCAGGGTACCGCCGTTATCTTCAAGCCCGGTCATCGGTGTGTGCTCGTAAATGCGAACGCCAAGGCTGAGGGCGACCCTCTTCAGCCCCCAGGCGAGCTTGGCCGGATGCACGATGCCGCTGCGCTCCTTCGACCACATTCCGCCATCGAACAGGGGCGAGGCTACTTCAGCCTGTGTCTTTTCCCGGTCCAGCAGCACAACGTTGTGGCCGTATCGTTTTGCAAGCTCGAACTCTTCTCGCAGCTCATCCATGCCCCCGTGACCGATGGCGACAGTCATTTCACCGGACCATTCCAGATCCGCATCGATGGCATAGTCCTCGATGGTCTTCGTCCAGCCGTCGAGATTGGCCTTGCCGAGCCGCTCCAGCGCGGGGAGATCTTTGGGAAAAATCCGGTTTGCATTGGAAAGGCCGTGCATGACCGAGGTGGAAACGATACCGCCGGGGCGGCCCGAGGCCCCGTGCCCTACTTTTCCAGCTTCAATGATTGCAACATCGCGCCCCGGATTGGCCTGCTTGGCGAGAATAGATGCCCAAAGGCCGGTAAACCCGCCGCCGACGATGAGCAGGTCGGCATCGGCCTGACCTACGAGATGAGCTTCACTCGAGGGAGCAAGCGGATTATCGAGCCAGAACGGATAGAGTGTCGCGTCGGCCAAGGACCTGCGAGTTGCGGTCATTTTGAATATGCTCCGAGCAGTTTCGGCAGATCGCCGAAACGGGCAACCAGCGAGAAAATTATGACGGTGACGAATACGAAGAAAATCGAGGCCGATGCCATGACCGGCGTATAGCCGTAGCGCAAGGAATTGAAGATCTTCATCGGCAAGGTTTCCAGAACGGCACCCACCGTCATGTAAGCCACAAGATATTCGTTAAGCGATACGACGAAGGCGAAGGCAAAGCCGGAGATCAGGTAGGGACGCACCAGCGGCAGAACGATTGTCCGCAGAATGGTGAGGTTATCTGCCCCCATGGTGGCTGCTGCTTCCGGCAGACTGTCTTCCAAAGATCCGAAGCCCAGTGAAAGAGAGACCAGCGGCAAGGAGACAAGGAATATCCCGTGGCTGATGACAACCGTCCAGGATTGGCCATAAAATCCGGACTGCGTCCAGAATGACAGAAAGCCCATGGCCGTGATGACCGGCGGCAGAAGGAACGGCATCAGGCCAATCGCAACGACGATTTTGACGATGCCCAGGCGATAACGCCAGTTGAACCATGCCAGCGGAAAGGCAATCAGCACAGCAAAGCTCGCAGATAACAGTGCAATAATCGTGCTGTTCACCACAGCGCCAGACCAGTCGGCCACGCGAAACAGATCCAGATACCAGCTGAGGTTAAAGCCCTGTGGCGGAAAGGTCAGAGACTTCCTCTCGTTCACGGAAACGCCCAGTACCACAATCAGTGGAGCGGACATGACAGCGCCAAGCAGCGTGAAAAAAATGCGGCGCACAAGGATCTGGTTCATTGCGTTTGCTCCTTACGCCCGAAGAGAACAACCGTTCCCGCGATCAACAGCGTCACGATCACCAGAAACACTGCCAGTGCGGCTGCGAATGGAATATTCGACTGCACGAGCGCCTGGTCGCTGATGGCGACAGACAGTGTCCAATGCTGCGGCCGACCGAGAATCTGGGGCATCAAGTATGTGCCGAGCGTAAAGACCATGATCATCAGGAAGGTCGTGACGATGGAATTACGCTGCATCGGAAGCACAACAATGAAGAACGTGCGCAAGGGGGAGGTGCCCAGAGTTCTGGCCGCTTCCTCGATATGCGGATCGACCCGCGAGAGAATAGGAAAGAGCACCAGAACTGCATAGGGAAAGGCGGTATAGACAACACCTGCAACGACCGCCGCCAGTCCTGGCGCATAGGAGGCCGGCTTGTCCAGTAACCCGATAAAGACGAGAAAATTGCTGATCCCGGCGGTCCGGGACAAGAGCGTCGACCAGGCGAAACCGATGATGGATTCCGACAGAGAAAGGATGGAGAGCAGGAAGATCAGCCAGCAGACCTGCGTGGAGCGCGGTGCGTTGACGAGCAGATAGGAAAAAGGAAACGCGATGACAATGGCGATGGCCGCCACGCCCAGAGCAAGACCGAAAGAGGCCACAACCAACCAGCCGAAAAAGGGGCTCAACAGGCGTTCGTAGTTTTCCAGTGTGAGAATGTTTTCGATCAGGCCCCCACCGGCATTCTTATGAAACGAGGCAAGGATCATCGAGCCGAAAGGCACGACAAAGAAGAGTGTCAGAAGGGAAGCGGGCACCAGAAGCGGCAGATAGACCGCGAAAGATTGAGGCTTGGGAACATTCATGGTTCACCTCAGAACAACGCAGGCCGAGGCCGGAACATGAACGTAAACAGATTGCCCCACGGTCAAGCTGCTCTCCTGCCGCGATGGCAGGGAGACGATGATATCTCTGGGTTGTCCTTCGACCGCAACATTGACTTCGATGGCCGAACCCAGATGACGGGTGAATGCCACCTTGCCTGCCACGCTGCTTTCGCTTGGCTGAGTGCGAATCTCCAGATCTTCAGGGCGAACCGAGAAGGTTATTTTACCGTATGCGGGCGCATTGCCGATGCTGACCGTTCCGCCGGGGACGATGACTTTGCCAGGCGCTTCAACATGCCCTTCGATCAGGTTGGCGACCCCGATAAAGTCCGCAACGAAGGCGTTGGCCGGGTTTCGATAGATTTCGAGTGGTGGGGCAACCTGTTGGATAACGCCGCCTGACATGACCACGACGACGTCCGCGGTGGTCATCGCTTCCCTTTGGTCATGCGTGACCAGGAAAGTGGTAATCCCCAGTTCCTGTTGCAGGCGCTTCAACTCCACCTGCATGGCTTCACGCAGCTTGGCGTCGAGCGCAGACATTGGCTCATCAAGGAGAAAGAGTTTCGGTTTCAAGGCAAGCGCGCGCGCAATGGCGATGCGTTGGCGCTGACCGCCTGAAAGCTGGTTGATGGCACGATCGGCAACACCCGGCAGGTGAACGAGTTTCAGCAGTCTTTCCACTTCCGACTTCTGAACATCCTTCGAAACACCTCGAATGCGTAGCGGATAGGCGATGTTTTCGCCAACCGAAAGATGCGGGAACAGGGCAAGCGACTGGAATACCATTCCGAAATCGCGAAGATGAGCCGGTACTTCGGTAATATCGCGATCATCAAGGATGATCTTTCCTGTCGATGCGGTCTCCAGTCCGGCGATAATGCGCAGCAACGTGGACTTGCCGCACCCGGAAGGACCGAGCAGACATACGAACTGCCCATTTTCCACCTTCAGCGAGATATCGCTCAATGCGTTTACCGGGCCGTAGGTCTTGTTGAGCTTTTGGATCGCCAATCCCGACATGTACTTTCCTTCAGGCATTGGGAGCGGCTGCACTTCACCCGCTCCGGTAGGCTTGTTCGATGCAAAATCAGGATCAGCCCTGTTGCATCTCGCTCCAGACCTGGTTGATGAAATCGGTCTTCAATGCCTGCATTTCATAATGCGGTGTGACCGGATCGATATCAGAGGAGACGGAATCGAATTCCTCATCCGTGAGATCGGTCAGAGACCGGTCTATGACCGGCGCAGCGCCGAGCTTGCGCGCAAGGGTTGCCTGGGTGGAAGCCTGCGACATGTAATCGATGTAGATATGCGCGAGATCCAGAGCGGGAGCCGCAGCCTTGGTAACGGCCCAGGAGCCATAGTCATAGATCCCGCCTTCGATCGGCATCGTCGAGCGGACCGGGAAGCCATCCTTGACGGCAAGGCGCGTCACGTCGTGGAAGTATTGACCCATCGGGATTTCGCCGGATTTCAGGGCCTGTTCGAACTGAGCTTCATCGCGATACCACAGGCGCACATTCGGCTTCAATTCGCCCACCTTTGCAGCAGCTTCGCGAATGCCGTCATCGGTATCCAGGTGTTTAATTCCGCCGAAATAGCATTTGGCTGCGACTTCAAGCAGGTAAGAGTTGCCGACATTGGCAAGCAGCCCAAGGCTGTCCTTGTATTTCGGGTCCCAGATATCTTTCCAGGAGGTCGGCGCTTCCTTGTAAACGTCGGTGTTGGAGACAAGAGTGATGTACCAGCCTGTCGCACCGACCGCGACAACTTCGCCAGCCTTGTTTCTGTTAACCAGGTGAGGCTTTACATTCTTCAGGTTGGGCAGACGCTTCGGGTCGAGCGGTGCCCAGAGGCCGGAATTGGCGCCCCGAATGACCGGCACACCAGCCATCATGGAAACATCGACTGGAGATTTGCCAGCTCTCGCTGCCTGTTCCAGCTGAACCAGCCAGACTTCGCCCGTCGGCTCGGCAACGCTTTCAATGGTGATGCCCGTCGCTGCCTTGAAATCAGGAAAGATGGCTGTGTCGAAAGTGTCCTTGAAGTAGCCTCCATAGACCCCGACGCGCAGCTTTTTTTCCTGTGCACGAACAATGTTCGGAAAACCGGTTACGACTGACGCCACGCCTGCTGCGGAAAGTCCCGCCAGTACGCTACGGCGGCGAATTGGCGATTGTATGAGATTGCTGTCGGTCATGATGCTCCCCTTTATTTTTGGCATCCATTGATCTTGGATGGTCAATGATCGCGTTTCAGAAATACATAAGAAATTGGCCCGTCATCACTTCGGAGAAATCAGAACTAATCTGGCGCATCCGCTCATTAAGCTCTGCCTCGTTTTATCAGGAGAGTGTTCCATGACCGACCAGTTGCATCTGAAAGCCCTTCGCGAGAAATATGGCAACGCTTCAGGTGGCGATATTTTCGACCCCCATTTCCGTGAGGTAGCCGAAGCGCAGTTTACTGGCGGCGACAAGCGCAAATGGCCGTTTGCTGGCATTCCAACCTTCCTCGATGCGCCGTCTATGCCGGATGCAGCGCAATCGGCAGACTTTGGCGGGCTGGATATTGCGCTGATCGGCGTTCCCATGGATCTGGGCGTGACAAACCGTAACGGCAGCCGTTTCGGTCCCCGTGCGCTTCGCAGCATGGAGCGTGTAGGCCCTTATGATCATGTCCTTCGCGTCGCGCCGATGAGCAAGGCCAAGATTGCCGATATCGGTGACGTGCCGATGCAGAGCCGCTACGATCTGGCCCAGTGCCATGCGGATATCGAAGCTTTCTATCATCGTCTGGTCAAAGCCGGTGTTCGCCCGCTCAGCGTTGGCGGCGATCACTCAATCACATCCTCAATCCTCAAGGCCGTGGGTGCGAAAGAGCCCGTAGGTTTGATCCACATTGACGCCCATTGCGATACGGCCGGTCCATACGAAGGCACCAAGTTCCAGCACGGTGGGCCGTTCCGTCTGGCTGTCCTTGATGGCGTGCTCGATCCACGACGCACAATCCAGATCGGCATCCGCGGCCCGGCGGAATATCTCTGGGAGTTCTCCTATGAAAGCGGCATGACCGTGGTGCATGGAGAGGAGATCAACGAGACGAGCCTGCCGAAGATCATCGAGAAAGCGCGCGAAATCGTCGGCGCTGGCCCAACCTACATTTCCTTCGACATCGATAGTGTCGATCCGGGTTTCGCGCCGGGAACCGGAACGCCAGAAGTCGGCGGCTTGCAGCCGCGTGAGGTGTTGCAGATCCTGCGCGGGCTTTCCGGCCTGAATATTGTTGGGGGAGATGTCGTGGAAGTCGCACCTCAATACGATTCAACGACCAATACGGCACAGATTGCCGCTCAGGTCCTTCATACAATCCTTTGCCTGATGGTCAAAGATTGAACGCTTCAGCAGCCTGATCCACTGCCGACACTGACAAGGAGAATGCCCCAAGATGCGCAACTTCGAAAAACCCACACGGTCAACTGCCGTGTCGGCGAAGGCCATGGCCGCAACGTCCCACCCCTATGCAACATTGACTGCGCTTAAGATTTTGCAGGCAGGCGGCAACGCCATGGATGCAGCCATCGCGGCATGTGCCGTTCAATGCGTGGTGGAGCCGGGCTCGACTGGCATTGGTGGTGACTGCTTCGTTCTTTATGCACCGAAGGGCGGGGATAAGGTTCTGGCCTACAACGGTTCCGGCCGGACGCCCAAGGCTCTGACCCTGGAATGGTTCGAAGAGCGCGGACTGAGCGAAGTGCCCCGCCAGTCTCCAGCCTCGGTAACGATCCCCGGCGCTATTGATGCCTGGACGAGGCTGCATACGGACCATGGGCGCTTGCCATTTGCCGAGGTGCTTGCTCCGGCGATTGCCTATGCGGAGGAAGGCTATGCAATCACACCGCGCGTTCATCGCGATTGGTTGCGTGAGGAAAAGCTTCTATCTGCAGACAAAGACGCGGCAAACATATTCCTGCCGAAAGGTCGCGCGCCACGCATCGGGGAAATGCATCGCCAGCCGCTTCTGGCTGCAACTCTTCGGCTGATTGCCAATGAAGGTCGCGACGGCTTCTACAAAGGTCGGGTGGCTGCGGATATGGTGGAGTATCTGCGCTCGCTTGGCGGTTTGCACACTCTGGAGGATTTTGCCTCTGCTCAGGGTGAATATGTCACTCCGGTAACCACGGATTTTCGCGGCTATACGGTTCATGAATGTCCGCCCAATGGGCAAGGCATTATTGCGCTGCTGATTCTCAACATCCTGTCGCACTTCGATAGCAAATACGAAGCGACATCTCCGGATCGTCTGCACATTGAAATTGAGGCGACGCGTCTTGCCTATGCCGCGCGCGACGCGTGGATTGCAGATCCGTCAAAGGCCGAGGTGCCGGTTGATGAGTTGCTCTCCACAGAATTCGCCGCCAAACTTGCCTCGATGATCGACCTTAACCGCGCCCTGACTGAGCTGCCGGATTTCGAAATGCCGCTCCACAAGGATACGGTTTACATTTCGGTGGTTGATGACGAGCGTAACGCGGTGAGCTTCATCAACTCCATTTTCGATTGCTTTGGAACCGGCCTTGTCGCTCCGCAATGCGGCGTTGTGCTACATAATCGCGGCCAGAGCTTTTCGCTGAAGCGCGGACATCCGAATGTGATTGCGCCGAGCAAGCGCCCTCTGCACACGATCATTCCCGGCATGGTCACCCGCAACGGGCAGACGGAAATGTCCTTCGGCGTGATGGGCGGCTATTATCAGGCAATGGGCCATGCACACCTGATATCGAAGGTGGTGGATTACGGGATGGATATGCAGGAGGCGATCGATCTTCCGCGCCTCATTCCCGTGGGTGGCAAAGCACCACGCGTCGAGGCAGAACATACAGTGCCTGCTGAAACGGTTGCGGAACTCACACGGCGCGGCTTTGAAATCGTGCCGGCGGAAGATCCCATCGGAGGTGCGCAGGTCATTCGTATAGATCGGGAAAACGGTACACTTTCCGGTGCATCGGAATCCCGAAAAGACGGCATGGCGCTTGGTTATTGAGATGGCGGCGCCCGCGCCCTGCCAGGCGCGATGCCCGCGCGAACCCTACAGCGATAGATCGCAGACCAGAATTATTTTGAGGAATTGAAGATGATGCAGAATCAGGAAATTGCTTCGCGCCGTGCAGATGCCATATCGCGGGGGGTGGGCGTCACAACGCAAGTTTACGCAGACAAGGCGCAGAATGCGGAAATCTGGGATGTCGAAGGACGCCGCTATATCGACTTCGCCGCTGGCATTGCGGTGGTGAACACAGGTCACCGGCACCCCAAGGTCATCGCGGCGGTGAAGGATCAGCTCGATCATTTCACGCATACCTGCCACCAGGTCGTGCCCTATGAGAATTATGTTCGTCTGGCCGAGCGGCTCAATCAGCTTGTGCCGGGCAGTTTCAAGAAAAAGACAATTTTCGTCACCACTGGCGCAGAAGCCGTTGAAAATGCGGTGAAGATCGCGCGGGCCGCGACCAACCGTTCTGCTGTCATTGCATTCACCGGCGGCTTCCACGGACGTACCTTCATGGCCATGACGTTGACGGGCAAGGTGGTGCCTTACAAAAACGGCTTCGGCCCCATGGTGCCAGACGTATTTCACGTTCCATTCCCGGTGGATCTGCATGGGCAGAGCATGGAAGATTCGCTCTCCGTGCTGGACAAGATGTTCAAGGCAGATGTCGATCCCGGTCGTGTTGCGGCCTTTATTGTAGAACCCGTCCAGGGCGAAGGCGGCTTCTACGAAGTGCCGCGCGCCTTCATGCAGAAGCTGCGTGAGATCGCGGACAAGCACGGCATTCTGTTGATCGCTGACGAAGTGCAGACCGGCTTTGCCCGTACCGGAAAGCTGTTTGCCATGGAACATTACGGTGTGGTTGCAGATCTGACGACCATGGCTAAGGGCCTTGGCGGGGGCTTCCCGATTGCGGCAGTGACTGGCCGTGCCGACATCATGGACGCGCCGGGCCCTGGCGGCCTTGGCGGCACCTATGGCGGCAACCCAATTGGTATCGCCGCTGGAAACGCCGTTCTGGACGTGATCGAAGAAGAAAAGTTGAATGACCGGGCAGTCTCGCTTGGCAACCGCCTGAAGCAGAAGCTCGAAGGTCTGCGCGAAGCGGTTCCGCAAATCGCCGATGTCCGCGGCCCCGGTTTCATGAATGCCGTGGAATTCAATCTTCCGGGCAGCAAGACACCGAATGCCGAATTTACCAACAAGGTACGTGAACGCGCCTTGCAGAAGGGCCTCATCCTGCTGACCTGCGGCGTTTATGGAAACGTCATTCGCTTCCTCGCGCCCATCACCATTGAAGACGATGTTTTCAATGAAGCACTTTCGATCCTCGAAACAACGCTGCGTGAATGCGCATCGGAGGCTTGATCCATGGCTATTTCGGAGAGCCTGCTTGCGAAGCTGAAGGACCCTTCGCTTGTCACCGACAAGGCACTGATTGCCGGAGCTTGGGTGGCGGCCAGCGATAGCGGCAAAACCTTCAACGTGACCAATCCTTCCAATGGTGAAGTGATTGCGACCTTGCCTGACATGGGGCGCGATGAAACGTCCCGTAGCATCGATGCGGCCTATCGGGCCCAAAAACTGTGGGCGGCAAAGACAGGCAAGGAACGTGCCGTAGTTCTTCGCAAGCTCTATGACCTGATGATCGCTAATGCGGACGATCTGGCGATCATCCTTACCACCGAAATGGGCAAGCCAGTGGCTGAGGCCAAAGGCGAGATCCTTTACGGCGCTTCCTATGTCGAATGGTTTGGCGAAGAAGCGAAGCGCGTTTACGGCGACACTATTCCCGGCCATCAACAGGACAAGCGCATCATCGTCCTCAAACAGCCGGTCGGCGTTGTCGCATCGATCACGCCCTGGAATTTCCCCAATGCCATGCTGGCGCGTAAATTTGCGCCAGCAATCGCAGCCGGATGCGCCATGGTTTCCAAACCGGCTGCAGAAACGCCACTATCGGCCCTTGCTCTAGCGCTTCTGGCCGAGCGTGCCGGCCTTCCAGCCGGGCTCTTCAACGTTATTCTTTCCAAGGATTCCGCCTCAATCGGCAAGGAATTCACGGAGAACGACAAGGTGCGCAAGCTCACCTTTACCGGCTCAACCAATGTCGGCAAGATCCTGATGCGTCAGGGTGCCGAACAGATCATGAAGCTTGGGCTTGAGCTTGGCGGCAATGCGCCTTTCATCGTGTTCGACGATGCGGACCTTGATGCTGCTGTCGAAGGCGCGATGGTTTCAAAGTATCGCAACAACGGCCAGACCTGCGTTTGCGCAAACCGGCTTTATGTCCAGGCTGGTGTCTACGATGCTTTTGCAAAGAAGCTGAGCGAAAAAGTTGCTGCCATGAAGGTCGGCGATGGGTTTGAAGCTGGCGTCAATGCCGGACCCCTGATTACGCAGAAGGCGTTGGACAAGGTCGAAGAGCATATCGCCGATGCGGTGTCGAAAGGCGCAAAGGTGGAATTGGGTGGCGAGAGAGATGCACGCGGTGGCCTCTTCTTCCAGCCGACTGTACTCACCGGGGTCACGGCGGAAATGAAAGTGGCGCGTGAGGAAACCTTCGGTCCGGTCGCTCCGCTCTTCAAGTTTGAAACGGAAGAGCAGGTCATCGAACTGGCTAACAATACCGAGTTCGGACTCGCCTCCTATTTCTACTCAAAGGATGTGTCGAAGATCTTCCGTGTGGCTGAGGCACTGGAATACGGGATGGTCGGCGTGAACACCGGCCTTATCTCTACCGAAGTTGCTCCTTTCGGCGGCATCAAGCAGTCGGGGCAGGGACGCGAGGGATCAAAATACGGTATCGAGGACTATCTGGAGATCAAGTATCTCTGCGTCAGTATCGAGCAGGCTCCGTAATCTTCGCTATCAACCTTCCGCTTTGTAACAGCGCTTCCGACCGGAAGTGGTGAGACAAGGGGATAATTCCGAGCCCAAGGGCGGATGAGACCTGACAGGCTTTGCGAGGATGAGCATTCAGCATGCTCATCCTCGCAGGCGTTCAAGCCCCGATGGTTGCCAGATAGATGGAGTAAAGAGAGCGTGTCGCGGTAATGAAGAGCCGGTTTCGCCTTGCTCCCCCGAAGCAGAGATTTGCCACAGTCTGCGGCACCAGCACCTTGCCGATCAGCGTGCCATCCGGTGCAAAGCAATGCACACCATCCCCGGCGCTGGTCCAGAGGTTGCCATAGACATCAAGACGGAACCCGTCGGGAATTCCGTTGTCCAACCCGCAGAATGTCCGACCATTCGTCAGCCTTCGTCCATCCACCACATCGAAAACGCGGATGATCGGTTCGGCTGCATCGTCGTGGCTGCGTGCAGAGTCAGCGATGTAAAGACGAGTTTCATCCGGGGAGAAGGCCAGTCCATTGGGTTGGCCGAAGTCATCAACGACCGCCTCCAGATCACCTGTTACAGGATCGAGGCGAAAGACGTTTCGATGCGTCTGCTCTGGTTCGGCCTGATAGCCTTCATAGTTCGACATGATCCCGTAAGTGGGGTCGGTAAACCAGACGCTTCCATCCGATTTCACCACGACGTCATTGGGGGAGTTGAGGCGTTTACCGCGATAGGTCTCGGCAAGCACTGAAATGCTGCCGTCAATCTCGGTCCGAATGACCCTTCGTCCGCCATGCTCGCAGGAGATCAGCCGTCCTTGCCGATCACGGGTGTTGCCATTGACGAAATTGCTGGGCTGGCGAAAGACGGAAACAGGCTGCCCTTCCACATAGCGTAACATCCTTTCGTTAGGGATGTCGCTGAAGAGAAGGAGATTTTGATCGGCGAACCAGACCGGGCCTTCTGTCCACCGCCCCCCATCGAACAGCTCCTCCAGTTCGGCACTTGGAACAATGAGTTGGCGGAAACGCGGATCGAAAGTCACAAAAACAGATGCGTTCATGGAAAAAGGCCCTGATTAGCGGGTGCTGACCCGTCGGCTTGCGGCAATGATGACGGCAATAATGATGAGACCTGTCAGCATCAAGCGGATGCCCGCACCAAAACCGTAGGTGTTCAGCATCGAGACGACGAGGAACATGAAAAGAGAGGCGCCCCATATGCCGGGAACATTGGAATTGCCCCCAGCTACCGCCGATCCGCCGATAACGACGACAGCAATGGACATCAGCAGGTACTCGGCTCCCATATTAAGGGCGGCGCCGCCCGAGAAGCTGGCAAGCAGATATCCGCACAGTGCAGCGAGAACCGCACAGAGAAGATAAGTAACGAAGCGCGTGCCATCCACCGGAATGCCTGCCATTCGGGCAGCAAACGGACTTTGCCCTATGGCTGAAATCCAGCGGCCATAGATCGAACGATCCAGCAGCCACCACACAATGGCGGAAAGAAGCAGGCCGACCACCGCAATGTTGGGAATGCCGAAAACGAGGCCGGTGGTGAAGGCTGACAGTTCCTCCGGCGGCTTGATGCGCAGACCGCGATTGGACCAGATGGCAAGGGATTGCACAAGGAAGCTCATGGAAAGCGTGGCGATGATCGGCGGGATGCGCAGCAACTTGATCAATGCATAATTGGCGATACCGACACCAATCCCGATCCCGATGGCGACGAACAGTCCGGGCAGGATTAGCGATGGGTCAGCATCCATGAACTTCAAGGCCAGCGTGCCTGAGAGTGTGATCGTGGCCGGTACGGACAAATCCACATTGCCAGGCCCCAGCGTGATCACCAGCATCTGACCAAGGCCGACGATCAGGGAGAAGGTCGCGAAAGTCAGCGTTGCCTGGGCGAGGCTGAAGGAGGCGGCCCCGCCTGTCACGACGACGGTGAGCGCGAATGTGACGAGTGCAGCAAGCCAGGACCAGATCCACGGCCGGGTAAAGGTTGAGTTCAATAGCTTCCTCATGTCACCTATGCCTCCCGTCGCGAGAAGATCAATCGAAGGCCCAGAACAACGATCAGCACCGCACCCTGCGCGCCGATTTGCCAGTCCGGTGAAATGCGCAGAAAGGACAGGAAGGAACCTGCCAGTGTCAGCGTCAATGCCCCGACAACGGCGCCAAGCGGCGAAACCCGTCCGCCGACAAAATCACCGCCGCCCAGAATGACACCAGCAATCGAAAGAAGCGTATAGCGTAGCGCGATATTGGCATCTGCCGATGTCGTAAGACCCACCAGCGCCATGCCTGCAAGCACGGAAAACAGGCCGGAAAGCGCATAGGCGGCTACCTTGATTCTGAGAACGGACCAGCCTGCCCTGGAAACAGACCGTGCATTGCCGCCAACCCCGCGAATGGCGACGCCCAATGTAGACTTCATAACCAGAAGATGCGCCACAAGGCCGATGACGATGCTTGCCACGATGGCAAAGGGAATGCCCGGGAACGATGCCGTCATCAATCCCCGCAACCATACCGGCGCTTGCCCGCCGGGGGAGGGCAGGATCAGCACCGCAAGACCACCCCACACGAAGCTCATGCCCAAGGTGACGACAATCGAGGGAAGATCGCGAATATGGATGACGAGACCGATCAGAGCATAGGCCGCGATGGCTGCCGCCAGAATGACAATGCCGAGGAGTGGCTGCGTCGGCATGAACACGGCGGTCACGCAGGCGGCGAAGCTCACGAATGTTCCGATAGATAGATCGAGATCGTTGACCGCGATGATGAGCATCTGGGCAATCGTTGCCAATGCAATCGGCACGGCAAGATTAAACAGGAGGTTCAGCCCCATGTAGCTCATTGCGCGTGGCTGCAGCCAGAAGACGGCAGCCAGAAGGATGACGAGTGATGCTGCAGGAATGATAAGGCGGATAAAGTCTGGCGAGAGTCGCATTCTCATGCTGCGTCTCCCGAGAAGGATGCGGCCAGCACATGGTGCTCGTTTATATCGTCGTCGGTCAATTCAGCAACAATGCTTCCGTCGCGGAACACGTAAACCCGGTCGCACAGGCAGATCTCGTCCATTTCAGTTGAATACCATATGAAAGTGCGGCCAGCTTCGGCTTCCGCACGGATGATGGAATAGACATCCTGCTTCGTGCCGATATCGACGCCCCGCATGGGGTCGTCCATCAGCACGATTTTGGCAGGGGTGGAAAGTGCGCGGGCAAAGAGAACCTTTTGCTGATTGCCGCCGGAGAGCGACAGGATGGGCAGGTTCATATCGGGAGTGCGAATGGCTGTTCTTGCCTTCCATTCAGCGCCCACACTTTCCTCCTGCGCCGCTTCAACCGCACACCGTCGAGACAGCGCGCCGAGATTGCCGATCGAGAGATTGCGAAGAATGCTCCAGAGCGGAAATGTCCCATTCAGCGCACGGTCCCCCGCAACGAAAGCAATGTCTTGAGGCTTGTGCGGCAGCCAATTGCTGGAGCGCGCGCGAAACAGAGAGAGCAACATATCGGTCTGGCCATGACCGCCGAGGCCCGCAAGGCCTATGATCTCCCCCTTGCGTGCGCGAAAACGGTGGCTGGCGGCAGGTGCGGGAGGCAGATCGATGATGATGGGCGCAGCGGCAAGGCCGTTCCGCGTTCCTTTCTGCGTCTTCTCGCGGATGACGCTGCCCATGGCCTCAACCAGGCTTTTGGGCGTAAAATCCGCGACCGGCCGCGCGGCGACCACGCCGCCGTCCTTCATGACCACCACCCGCGTGGAGGTTGAGAGAATCTCTCCGAGAATATGGGATATCAGCAGGACGGAACCACCACCCGCAACAAACCTGCGCACATGCAACAGCAATTGATCAGCAAGGGCAGAATCGAGGGAGGAGGTCGGCTCATCCAGAATAACCAGTCTGGGCGGCATATCCACCGTCAGAAAGTTCAGTGCGATTTCCACCATCTGGCGTTCGGCAATCGACAGAGTGCCAACGGTAGCCTCACATTCTATGCGATTGCCGGGAAAGATTTCCTGAAGTTTGGCGCTCACCAGTTTCAGGGCCTTCCGGCGCCAGCCCCAGCCCTTCAAGCCCGCATGCATAAGGCGCGCATTTTCAACAATCGAAAGATTGGGGCAAAGCGACAGTTCCTGAAAAACGCACCGAACGCCGCCTGAACGGGCAGCAGAAACGCCGGATAAACCGGCTTCCGCGCCACCATAGGCGATACTGCCGCTATGGGGAGTAAGGCCGCCATTGATGACGTTCACAATGGTAGATTTGCCCGCACCGTTATGCCCCACAAGGCCAACGGCTTCACCGGCAGCAATATCCAGATCGACGCCCGATAGCGCACGGACCGCGCCAAAGGTGATGCTTGCGCCGCGCACGGCAACAACGGGAGTGCTCATGCCTGATGTCCGTCCTCAATTCGTCTTGGAAATTACCGGCCAGCCATTGCGAGGCTGGCCGGAGAGGGGACTTACTTCGCCTCAGCGATCACCTTCTCGGCATCGGCCTGGCTATATTCGACATTCGCCACGCCACCCTTCTGCGTGGTCTTCAGGCTCTCATCCAGATTGGCCTGATCGATCCGCAGGAAAGGCACAGTCAGATCCTTCTTGACGTCCTTGCCGTCCAGAATTTGTTGCGCGACCCAGAAGGCAAGCGTTGAAACACCAGGCGCGATGGAGACAGACATGGTCTCGTAGCCATTCGCATCCTTCTGCTTCTTCCACCATTGCAACTCGTCTTCGCGGTTGCCCATCACGATAATCGGCGTCTTGCGCTTGGCCGCCTCGAATGCCTGGGCCGCTCCATAGCCATCTCCGCCTTGCGTGACGACAGCCGCGACCTCCGGCAGGCTGGGCAGAACACCGGCAACGGCGCGCTGCGCGACATCCTGCGCCCAGTCACCATGCACGGAGCCAACAATCTTGAACTGCGGGAACTGCTTGACGCCTGCGTGGATGCCAGCCGAGATTTCGTCGTCAACGAAGACACCCGCAAGGCCGCGCAGTTCCAGCAGATTTCCTCCCTGCGGCAGGCGCTTGGAAAGATATTCAATCTGGCTGCGGCCCATTTCCTTGAAATCCACCGCAATGCGCCATGCGCAGGGTTCAGTCACAATACCATCGAAGGATACGACGACGATGCCTGCATCGCAGGCAGCTTTAACCGCGCCGTTCAAGGCAGTCGGTGAGGCAGCGTTGACGACAATGGCGTCATAGCCTTGCAGGATCATGTTCTGAATCTGCGCCGCCTGTTCCGTCGCCTGGTTCTCGGCCGTGGTGAATGCATCGGCAGCAGCAACTTTGTTGGCTGCAATTGCCTCCTTCGTTACTTTGTCCCAGCTGGTCAGCATGGCCTGACGCCAGGAATTTCCAGCATAATTGTTGGAAAGGGCGATCTTCTTGCCCGAAGTATCCGCATTTGCAGCCTGCGGCAGTACGGCAACAGAAAGCACGGCTGCTGTTGCCAGCAGAATGGTCTTGAACGTCATGTCTCTCTCCCTGTAAATCCGGCTCCTCACCGGGTTCGGAATGCGGTCCTCCCCGCTTCCGATGAATGCAAAGCTGAAGCCTCCGACCTCAGTGCATGCATATTCAGCCATAGCCTTGATCGTGCATAGGGCGAAAACGGCATAGTGTGTGCGAACCTGCGCATATAATTTGCGGGATCCCGCAAGACATGACATCCCCTTGGGACGCACATTCGACATGAGGGCCGCCGCACGCAGCGGCAGGGAGGAAAGACGGTGCTTCACTCTGGTGCGCTGCTTGAACAATATCTGGCGATATCACGGCTTCTGGCCGGGCAGCTGGATTTTCGCTCTGCCATACAGGTGGTGGCGCAGGAGATTGCTCACATTATTCCCCATGACCATATGGATGTGTGCATCAAGATGCTTGATGGCAATTTCCACACGGCGCACGAGAGCGGCATGGAAACGGATTGGAGTCTTCTGCCGCCCCTGCCAGTCAGCGGCAGCCCTATCCGCAGCCTGCTTTTCGGCGAGGTGGACATGCTGCTCACCGACGATGCCTGCAACGATCCTCGCTTCCACTTCGAAGGGGCTCATTCCTATCCCATCGTTCAGCTGGGGCTTCGCGGGCGTTTGCATGTGCCACTGAAGGTTCAGGGGGATGTGATAGGCGCCTTTTCCTGCTCCAGCCGCACGGTTGGCTTTTACGGGTCCGACGATGTGGAACGGGCGAGAGCGATTGCCGATCTCCTTGCCCCCTATTTTTTCGCTCTGCGGGCAGCAGAGCAGAGCAAGCGATCTGCAATCATCGAGGCTGAGGCGCGTGCGCGTGAAGAAGGCCTGCGCCTCGGGGCCTTACGTCTCACGGAAGCGCTGGAAAGCGAAAGACAACGCATTGGCATGGACCTTCATGACCAGACGCTGGCTGATCTGACACGGCTTGCGCGTCGGATGGAGAAACTCAGCCGCAGTTCGGACATGGCTGAGGAAGAGTTGGAGCCTCTTTTGAGGGGCTTGCAGCATTGCATGCAGGATTTGCGGCAAATCATAGAGACGGCGCAGCCTACTGTGCTCCAGCTCTTCGGCTTCGCGCAGGCCGTGGAAACGCATCTGGATCGCTCCCTGCGAGACAGCGGCGCGACCCTTGTCTGGGAGCTTGTGGATGAGGCAGCGGGGGCATTCGATCACCTTGAGCAATCGGTCGCCATTGCCCTTTTCAGAATTACGCAGGAGGCCATCAACAATGCCATACGGCATGCACAGGCAGATCATCTGAAGGTGCTGCTGAAGCGGACATCACGTGCGCTGACTGTGGAAGTGCAGGACGATGGCGTGGGAATTGCGCCATCGGCAAAACGTTCTGGCGGCGGAATTGACAATATGCGCACGAGAGCCCGCCTGATATCTGCGCGTTTCGATGTCGGACGCGGCACATCGGGCGTTGGCACGACCGTCAGCGTAAGCCTGCCGACGACACGCAAGGAGAACCATTCGTGAAAGTCCTGATCATCGAGGACGATCCTCTTCACCGCTCCTATCTCAGCGAGGCCGTGCGGTCGGCCTTGCCGGAATGCCTTCATGTGATCGAGGCGGAAAACGGCATGATCGGCGAGCGGCTTGCGCGGGAAAACAAGTTCGCGCATGTCGTCATGGACCTCCAGATGAATGCCCGCAATGGCATCGAAGCGGCCCGCACAATCTGGAAAGAGCGCCCCGACACGCGCATTCTCTTCTGGTCGAATTATGCCGATGAGGCTTATGTGCGCGGTGTTTCCCGCATTGTACCAGCGGGGGCAGCCTATGGTTATGTGCTTAAGTCGGCATCGGATGACCGGCTGAAGCTGGCGCTGCGAAGCATCTTCATTGAAAGCCAATGTGTGATTGACCGAGAAGTGCGGGGCCTGCAGCAAAGAAGCCTTGGCACATCCAACGGGCTGACGGATAGCGAATACGAGATCCTCGTCGATATTGCCCTTGGATTGACTGACCGGGCCATCGCCACCCGGCGCAACCTCTCTCTGCGCAGTGTACAGAACCGCCTACAGCGGCTTTATGAAAAGCTTGACGTTCACCATCCCGGCACTGGGGCGCAGGAGGAGAACCGCTTCAATCTCCGCGCCCGGGCAGTCTCGATTGCCCTGTTGCGGAAGTTGCTAAACTATTCCGCGCTTGAGCGTGCGGAGGCGGAGCTGTCAGACTGGATGAGTAGCCACTAGAGGGCAGGTGCAGCAAACATATGTCCGCTTTTGTATCCGGCCTGCGTAAGCAAAACGAGACAGCGCATTTCAGATGTTTCCGTTTGAAATGAGACTGCTTCTAGTCTCTCGATTATGCAAACAAGCGTGCCTGTAAAAACAGGTGAAACGCGGCTTGGGATGGGCTATCCATCCGTCGGCTCGCCTTTTGAACAGGGGCCTTCGCGATAAAGCATCGCACTGGCCGGTCGAGCTGCATCATTGCTATTTCATTCCGTTTTCAATGGACTTTATCATGTCTCAAAGCCCACAGGCCTCCAGCCGAAGCATTTCAACCTGGTACATTGACCCCGATGCCGAAGATGCGATGGCAGACGGTCATGCGCCCATATGGCGCCATCTGATCGACCTCATTCCGGAACAGGATCTGACCGGCAAAACGGTTCTGGATTTCGGCTGCAACCAAGGCGGCTTTTTGCGTCTGTTGCATGGCCAACGCCCCTTCCACAAAGCGCTTGGGATCGACATCGCAGAACAATCGATTGCCAAAGCCAATAGCTTGAAGGGAAACCTTCCCATTCAGTATCAGGCCGGAGCCCATCTGGAGGGCTGGGCCGATACCTTCGATCTCGCCTTCAGTCACGAGGTTATCTACCTGGTCGAAGACATCAACCGCCATGCGGCTGAGGTCTGGCAGGCTTTGAAGCCGGGCGGCATCTATTATGCCATCACTGGCTGCCACACGGACAATCCGCTTTGGCCGCAGTGGCGCACGCTGGTTGCCGAGCGCACGCATACGGTCGTGCAGGATCGTTCCGTTACGGATTATGCAGAAGCATTCGAAGCGGCAGGCTTCAAGGTTTCGGCGCGGAAGCTGCAATACGAAGGCTTCATTCCCTTCACCAAGAGTGACTGGACGCCCAGCTTCGCGGACGCATTGGACTACTATACCGCCACAAAAGTGGTGTTTCGGCTGTTCAAGCCATTCTGAATCCTGAGGCCTTTCCCTGCCGCCAGGCGGTGGCAGGGTCCGAGGCGCTTTTGCCCAGAGGATTTCCGGTGCGAACGGACACCCGTGCAATACTCAATCTGCTTATTGCGCCAAAGCCCGGACGCAACTGCTGCCGGACTTTGCGCGACGTGCTCTATCAGGCCCGGAGGGCAGTGCGACGCGCCAGCTCCACATCGAAATGCGGGGGCGCATCGGGTGCAATATCGACAAAACGACCCTTAACGCGGAACACATCCTCGATAAGACCACTTTTCGCCAGATCGGCAGGCTTTCCATCGAAGAGATGCTCTCCTTTGGCGAGAAGCGAGATTCGATCGGAAACAGACATTGCCTGATTCAGATCGTGAATCGCCATGATCACAGTTACACCGCGCTCTCGGCTAAGGTGATGCACCAGATCCAGAACCTCGATCTGATAGCCGATGTCGAGGAAGGATGTGGGTTCATCAAGCAGAAGAATCCGTGCTTCCTGCGCGACCGCTGCGGAAATCCAGGCCCGTTGTCTTTCTCCACCCGAAAGCTCTCGCAAGCTGCGTTGGGCGTGGCTCGTCAAACCCGTGCATTCCAATGCCCACTCAATAGCTGCCTCATCTTGCCGACCGTAGCTGCGCAGCAGTCCCACATGGGCGAACCTACCCTGCCGAACCAGTTGCTCAACCGTCATCTCATCCGGAGCTGTCGGCTGCTGCGGCAGGAAGGCCAGGCGCTTTGCCAGCTGTCGCCTCGAAAGAGAGGATACCGGAACGCCGTCGATTGCTGAATAGCCCTCGCTTGGTTTGGCGAGGCCCGCCAATGCCTGGAGCGCGGTGCTTTTGCCGGAGCCGTTCGGGCCGATGAGAGCGCGAACCTCGCCCGGCTGCAAAGACAGGGTCAGCTGGTTGAGTGCTTTGCGTTTTCCATAATGCACGGACAAGCTTGAACAGGACAGCTGCATGGGGACCTCATGGAGATTTTCGAAGGAGAAAGATGAGCACAGGTACGCCAAAGATAGCGGTGATGACGCCGATCGGGATTTCCTCGGCTTGACCCAGAACCCGCCCCGTAAGATCGCCAAGGGTTACTATGATGGCCCCAAGAGCGATGGTGAGCGGCAGGATGAGAGTTGTCCGGTTACCGGCAGCATATCGTGCGAGATGTGGAACCACGAGGCCGACAAAGACGATCGGTCCAACGGTTGCCACGGCGCTGGATGCCAGGAGGCAAGACAGGAAAAGCGCGAGGGTGAACTGCTTTCGGTAGGAAAGACCGAAGGATTGGGCCACGGCTGAATCCAGCCTCAGCAATTCCAGCGGCCGCCGGATTAACGGGAGCAACGCCAAACCTATAACCGTGTAGGGAAGCAGGAAAACCAGATGCTCCCAACTGCGCGCATAGAGGCTGCCCGACAGCCATTCCAGCAGGACATCGAGCCTGTTGGAGCCCCAGCCCGCAATCAGGCCGATGGCAACGGCATGAAACACAGCGCCAACCGCTATACCGCACAGGGTAATCCGAAGCGGTCCGAGTTCCGTGCGGAAGGCGAGAAGATAGATCAGGCCCCCGGCGGCGGCACCACCAAGCACGCCGATGGTCGGCAGCCACTCAAGAGGAAGCTCCGGCACAGTGGTCGTGCCTGTGTATTGGATATAGACCGACAGGAGCAGGAAGAGGCTCACGGCGAGCGTTGCCCCTTGCGAAATTCCCATGATCGATGGGTCTGCCAGCGGATTTTTTGTTACGTTCTGGAGAATGAGCCCAGCCACGGCAAGATGAATGCCAGCCAGTCCGCCCACAAGAACGCGGGGGACACGCATGTCCCAGATGATGGAATGGACTTCCCGCGAGGCGGTTCCGTCGAAGACGGCCATGATATCGACAAGCGGAATATCCACGACGCCAAGGAGAACAGCCACGACTGGAGACGTAAGCATCACGGCAAAGATCAGCAAAAGGGTGCCGATAGGCGGCCCCTTTCGACGAAGGGCGACAGCAGTCATTTCGCGCTCCCCAAATTCGAACTGCGCCTTTGAACCAGCCAGATGAAGATCGGTCCGCCGATGAGTGCTGTCACGATGCCTACGGGTAGCTCACGTGGGGGTGCTATGCTTCTTGCAAAAACATCACCCAGAACGACAATGAACGCGCCGATGGCGCAGGTGAGTGCCATGGTCCAGAGAGGGCCATTCGGCTTGAGAAGTCGCGCTATATGGGGAGATGCAAGGCCAACAAAGGCAATCGGACCGGCGACCGGCACAATGCCAGCGACCGGCAGGACAGCGAGCAATAACAGCATCGGTTTCCAGAGATGCAGCTGCAATCCCATGCCAGCGGCAGCCTGCTCACTCAAGGATAGCATTCCGAGCACGCGGTGGCACAAGAATGCGCCGATACAGCCAAAGCAAACCCACGGTGCCAAAAAAGCGAGCTGTGTCCATGACCGACCCTGAAAGCCGCCTGAAAGCCAGAACAAAAGGGATGGAACCTGCGGCCCGCTGGTCAGAATGATCCATGTGCTGACCGCACCCAGGAACATGGAAACGCTTACACCGCCAAGTGCAAGGTGCAGCGGGCGCCCTGAACCACCACGCGCGATCCAGAATGTTACGCCCGCCGCGGATAGCCCCCCGAGCAAGCCGACAAAGGGATAATAGACCGACGAAAACCAGGGAATAAAAACGAAGCAGAGGACAATGGGGGCAACAGCACCCGCGGTAACGCCCGTCAAACCCGGTCCGGCCAGCGGATTTCGCGTGAGGGACTGGAGCAGATAGCCGGAGATTCCGAGACCCGCGCCCGCAAGCATAGCTGCCAGACTTCTTGGCAGCCGCAATGTCCACACGAGAATGGAATCAATTTTGCCGTCCGGATGAACCAAAACCTGCCAAAGCTCTGCCGGTGGAACGGGCCGCGTGCCGACGAGAAGACCGCCCAGAATAGCAATGACACTGGCGCTGACGAGTATGATCGTCAGCGCCAGCATGCGCAGGTCGCGAGCCAAAAGAGAGCCCGTCAAGGTCAATCTCACTGGCCGAGATTCGCCGGGATCATCTTCGCGGCTTCCGCCTTGACGTCCACAACAGGGAATGCCTCAGGGTAAAGGTAGTGCGCAGCTTCGCGCATCACGATTTCGCGGGCAATGGGTCCGTTGGTCTCAACCCACTGATCGCCGACATAGTGAACGCGCTTGTTCTTCACGGCGGAAAGCTGGTTCCAGATGGGGTTGTTTTCATGCGGACGATCCGGCCCGCTATCGTAGACGAAGATGACCTCAGGGTCCTTCTCCAGCATCGTCTCGAGGCTGACCTCCGCGCCGAATTTGCCCTCTTTCGGGGCAGGACCCACGATGTTGTCGCCACCGAGCGCTGCGACGATGGATGCCGCCGAATTCTCCGTGTAGAAGGAGAAAGGCGTATCGCCAGCCCACATGATCTGGAAACGGGGATGCGAGCCCTTAGGCGCCTTGGCAGCAAATTCCGCAAGGTGACGCTTGAAATCCGCATTCAGCTTTTCGCCTTGCTCGGGCTTGCCCAGAACTTTTGCGATATCCGTGACTTCGCGGTAGCTTTCGCTCAGCAGCTCACCTTTATAGGCCAGGTAAGATCCAATCTTCTCAAATTGGGCTGCGTTGCCAACCGTGTATCGTTTCATGGCGATGATGACATCGGGTTTGGCTTCCGCCAGAAGCTCAAGATTGGGCTTGGCACGCTGTCCAATCGCCTTCATGTCCTTTGTAAGGCCAAGGAGATAGTCTGGTTCACGGCCTGCTGTCATATAGGTTGTCGCGACGGGCTTGATACCGAGCGCCAGTGCCACGTCAACACCGAGATAGGACACGGCAGCAACACGCTTCGGGTTGGCCATGACCTGCACTTCGACGCCACGGTCATCCTTGACGGTAACCTTGTCATTGGCAAAGGAGGGCTGAGCCACCAAGAGGGCGGCCAAGCTGACGATCGAGCAAAGCCGCAGATTTGCTTTTTTCATTCGACTATTCTCCATTAAATATAAACATATGCATTACAGCGCGAGCACAGGTGTAAATCTCTGGTCGAGGGATTTATTTCCCTCTCAAGTAGAGTTCTGCCTGGTCACTCGTGTTTGGTGATTGACGACTAGAGTAAAAACATGATCGCTGCAATCATGTTTTTTGGCTCGGGCGTAGATTAGCTTTTGCGGTGGCCTTACATGGCCACACTCTGGATTTTTGCGGAGGTTCCGCGGAGTGCGTTCAGAAAATGCCACCACAAGAGCAGGCTTGTGACGCCAAAGCCGAGGCACAGACCAAACCAGACACCGTAACCCTCCCAGCCGAGGAGATAAGAGCATGCAAACATGCAAGGAATGCCCACACCCCAGTAGCCGATGAGCGTATTGGTGAGACCGGCCTTGGTGTTGCCCAGCCCTCTCAGCAGCCCGATGCAAATGTTCTGCGAGCCCTTCAGGAATTGATGTGCAATGGCAAACCAGAGGAGAACGGCCGCAAGAGACACAACATCGGGATCCGGATTTTGCGCGAGGAAGGGGCGAAGCACCACTTCCGGCACGAGAATGTATGCCATGCCGATCAATGCCATCACGCCGAAGCTGATCGTGAAGGTTCTGGCTGCCACGGACCCTATTTCCTCAACATCACCCTTGCCCAGCGTGCGGCTGACGAGAATAGATGAGCCGTGCGAAAGGCCGATGTTCAGCTGATAAACGATATAGGCCAGTTGATTGACGATATTGGAGGCAGCCAGGGCAACGGGGCCAAATGTGCCCATCAGAACGGTGGCAATGGAGGTGATGGCCGCTTCTGAGCCGTAGGTCAGGGAGATCGGCGTCCCCATCTTTGCAATCCGCAAGACAGTGGCCCATTTTGCATTCCAGGCATCGAGTGCCAGCAATCCATTCAGTTTGTCATCCCGTTTGACGGTGCGCAGATAGACTGCGAAGGTCCAGATTTGCACGAGCGTTGTCGAAAGGCCGATGCCCACAAGGCCGAGCTTTGGCATTCCCAGCCAGCCATAAATAAAGGCTGCGTTGAGCAATGCATTCACAGCAATGGAAAGGATCGTTACCGTGAGCAGGGAGCCTGCCCTGCGCATGCCGACGGCGAACTGGCGCAGCACATTCAGCCAGATCATCGGCAGCAGACCGGGTGCGAGCGCAAGCATGATTGGATTGGCAAGATCGACCACGGCTTGCGCCTGTCCAAGGCTGCCAAGGAAGCGGCCAAAGAGGACGAGTACAGCACCTGCGACCAAAGCGGCCACTGTGGCGAGCAACATCGCTGCTCTCAGAAGATCTTTCACCTCTTCGATGGCAACATCGTCAATTGCAGTTGAGCCGGTCCGCTTCTCGCCGCGTCCAACCGCGGCGGCGACCATGTTTCCGACGCTTGTGACCATGCCAACGCACATGGTTCGCAACTGGTTGTAAAGCAGCATGGCAAGGCCGCCTGCGGCAACCGCTTCGAGACCCAGAAGGCCCATCATCAGCAAGTCAGTGCTGGTCAATGCCACCTGTGCGAACTGGATACCGGCAATGGGAGCGGCGAGGGCTATGATTTCACGATAATGCTTCACACTCATTTCGTTTATCTGGCCCCCATCATCGCTGTCTCGCTTGCAGCCAGCGCAACGGAATCGCGATAAGCCTCCAACAGGCCACTGATGCGATTGTCTATCCGTACATCAAGGAGGCTTCGTTCTCGAAGCCAGTCATCGTCGTAAACGCTGTCGAGGTATTTTTCTCCGGCATCGCATATCAGCACAACCATCGTACTGCCGGGCTCTACAAGGGCCAGACGCTTCAGCGCGACGTGCACCGCGGCTCCCGCCGTTCCACCCACGAGCAGGCCCGTCCGCTTTGCAATTACGCGTGCCGCACTGAACGCATCGGCATCATCGACAGTCAGACCCTCATCGATCAGGTCATGGTCCACATTGGGCCCGACGGTAAAGCCCGCAGGCGCGCCAGCACCACTCTGCCAGTACTTTCCGGGCTTTCCTCCGAAGATGATCGAGCCTGTAGGCTCCACGCCGATACTGACCACCTTTGAACCCAGGCGCCGCATTTCGCGCACTGTGCCGCATAGGGTGCCGCCAGTCCCGACCGCACCGACAAGGTAGTCCACCCCATTGGGCAGATCGCGCAGCAGTTCTGCCGCCAGACCGGCGTAGCCGCGGTTATTGTTGGGATTATAGTGTTGATCAGGCCAGAAGGCGCCTGTTTGCGCCACGATTTCCTCTGCCATCTTGCGGCGCGCCACAGTGCTCGGGCCGTCTGTCTTGCTATCCACGAAAACCAGTTCAGCGCCCAGTGCTTTCATCGCACGAAGCTTGTCCCGGGAGGCGTGCCCATCCACGATTGCCGTGAACCTGTAACCCCGCTCCAGCGCAACGAGCGCCAAACCGGTGCCCGTGTTGCCGGATGTCGGCTCAACAATATGGCCGCCGGGTTTCAATCTGCCGTCTCGTTCAGCGGCCAGTATCATCTCCCTGGCCATGCGCACCTTGCAGGAGCCGGTGGGATTGAACTGTTCCAGTTTGAGGATCAGCCTGCTTCCGCTGCCTGTACGGGCAAATTCGATCATGGGCGTGTTGCCTATGAGGTCTGAGCCGAAGGCGACGACCTTTTCGAAGGCCTTGCTGTTGAGAATGTTCATTCGTCGATCCTCCAGGTGGTTTCCCCACCATGACGCGAAAGGATGATTTTTGGGGGCAGAGGAAGCTGGTGAAACTCGCTCTCGTTCTTATCCATCTGGTAGCCAGCGGTATTGGGGTAGACGAGCAAATCACCGTGGCGGGGCCGTGCCGGAAACGCGATCTTCCGCCAGGTCAGCACGTCATATTCCATGCAGCTGGACCCGCCGATGACCGCGTGGACAGGTGTCTGTGGACGCTCGGGCCCGCATTGCACGAGGTGAGGCGTTGGCAGGAACTCGCTGTTCTTCCATTGTTCGGAGAGGCTCATGCTCAAACCAGCGACGGTGACAATGCCGTGCTCGTCATTCTGCTTGAAGCCCTGAACGGGAAAAACAGTCATGCCTGCACCATCGAGAAGTGCGCGTCCTGGCTCCAGATAAAGCTCGACGCCAGCCGCGATGAGCTTTTCTGCGAGTGTGGCATTGCCCAAAGTCGTTTGCAGGATGGCGTCCAGCATGCTGGCGCCGGTTGGAGACTGATAATAGGGATAGAAATGGCTGAAGCTCTTGGCCGCATGGAACTGGTCTGGAGACAGGGCCTCCTTGAACGCTAGCCAATCGGCTTCTTCAATGTAGGCGCAGGCAAAGCCGCCGCCGATCGAAATGCCGCGGCAGGGAAAGCCCGCGGCTTTTGCCTCGGTGCATTTGTCGATCAGCAGCGCGGCAAGCTCGGCACGGGGAAGAACTGCGTAACCATCGAGATGGAAAGAAAATCCATCCATCACGATCAGGTCGCGGTTGTCTCCGCAGAGTGTCAAAGCGGCCGCGAGGTCCTGCGGACTTAATCCAAACCTGCTGTTTGGCGCATTGGGTGGCAGAATGCGCAGAAGAATACGCAGCGGCCCATTTTCCCTGGCAATGGCAAGGGAGCGCTCCAGCTCATCGAGTGCATCGATTGCAACCAGCGCGCCGTGTCTCACCGAAAGCCACAGAAGATCATCACTTTTCGCCGCGCCCGTTACGCCGATATTGTCGCCGCGCACGCCATTTGCGAGTGCATGGACAAATTCGGGGATACTCGCCACATCAACCGCGCCTTCGAGGCGCGAAACTTCACGCAACCAGGCGCCAGCCTTGTTGGCCTTCTTGCCAAAGTAGACATTGCCGGGCACGCCCCGCTGTCGCAGAACGTTCTGGAAGTTGGAGAGGTTGTCTGCAAAGGTCGGTGGATGAATGAGATGGAAAGGTCCATTCACGACCCGAGCGATCTGCTCCAGCAAGGTGCTGTTTGCGCGGGCGGCAAGCGCCCAATCTCGCTCGATTGCACGAATTGCGTTAATTGTTATTTCCACAGCTCAACCCTCGCGCCGCGACCTGCCGCAATGGCCCGCGTGGCAAGCGCGTGGGCAACGGGAATGTCGGTGATGATCATGCCGCTGCTGAACGCGAACACGCGATCCTGCTGCGACCGGCGGCCGGGTTTCAAACCTGCAACGATGTCCGGCAATTCGGCGTCGATGCTTGCATCGCGTCCATCCCCGGCCAGCCGCTTTCCGGTGACGCCCATCTGTCCCTCATTGGTGGCAATGGCATAATCAGCTTCGCGCAGAGAACCGGCTTCCACGCCCTTACTGGCAACTGAAATCAGCAAGCCCCCGGCAGGCAGCCATTGTGTCTGGATCTTCGGGTGGGCGGCACGACCGGAAGCGGCAACGACAATATCGGATTGGGAGACGGCTTCCGGAACATCCTTGACCAGCTCGATTTCACGGTCTGGAAAATATTTCGCGAACGTGGAAAGGCTGAGCGCAATGCCATCCGGATGCGTTCCGAAGAGGCGTAGCTTCTTTAGAGAAGGCAGCGCCGTGAGCAGATAGGGAAGCGTGTTGACGCCCTGTGCGCCAGTGCCAACCATGAGCGCCGACTGCGGATTTTCCTTGGCGCAATACTTGGCGATAATTGCAGTCGTTGCCGGGGTGCGTGAGCCGCCGACCCGGTGGCAATCCATGAAGGCAAACGGGAAGCCCGTCGTGTCATCGTAAAGGCTGATGGTAGTGTAGTATTTTTCCGCGCTGTCATTGCCCTGACGATAGGAGGTCTTGAAGCCAAGTTGCTCCAGCGCTCCGTCATAACCCAGCATTGAGTAAGAAATTGAATCGCGCTCCTCTTTCGGAAGGGGCATCATCAATTTCGTCGGGCAACGCGATGCGCCCTTGGCGAAAGAGAGATAGGCATCCTCAACAAGGCGAATAACCTCGGCCGGCGGCAGTTCAATGTCGCAAAGGTCCGTCCTGCTTAATACGTGCATGGCAGGTGTATGAAGAAACGAAGTCATAGTTTTATGCTTTCCAATAGTCGTTAAACGGGCATGCAGAAGCAGCCTCAGCACCCGCACAACTTGGGGCGATGCGCTGTTCATCTGATGTGTGCTTTGATGTGGAAGCCTTAGCCCACCGCAAACTCGACGCGTGGCGCTGCAGTCTCGCAAGTTGCGTATCCGGTTATGCTGGGATGCATCAACTCGCTTAAAGACACTGCACAGCGCGGCAATGGCTCCTGAAAAATATGCCTTGTTGTTTTATGCGGGAATTTCTTGCCACTCCGCGCCATGGTGAATATGCAATGCGGCGTGATCGTTTCGCCGGGTCGCCATGCCGTGACATCAACCCGGTCGTAATCCAGAAGAACCACCGGCATGAGCGCAAGGTTCAAGCGTTTGGCAACCTCGAGCCGATGATGGCCATCCATGACGAAAAGTGCATTTTGATGTATGCTCACTGGTGTCGTCCAGTAGCCAGAGCGCAATATTTCGCGTTCTAGAAATTGGACGTGTTTTAAGTCTACCTCCTCGGTCGGTGTAAGCTTAATAGGATCAATAAGAAAATAATTTGGACTTCTCGTATACATGACGCCTCCTAGACGTTTTGGCTTAACGAGTGCGTCCCCTCAATATTTTTATTATGGCCGCGATAATACGGAAAATGAGTCCCCCGTCAATATAACATGACAAATTTTATCATGTTTAGAGTCGTTCCATTGTGCGGCGGCGACCGACGCTATCCGGGGTGCAAACTGCGCAATGGTCTCAAAGGCTAAGAATTTGGTCTGAAATGGCGTTGACCAGTTCATGGTCGTGGCTGATCAACAGGGCACCACCGCCTGCTCCAACAAATTGCCTCACCGCGTCCATCAGAGTTGCCGTGGTCGCAGGATCCAGCATGGCGGTGGGCTCGTCCAATATCAGGTAGGACGGTTTGGTGGCCAGAACACGGGCCATGGCTGCGCGTTGTAGCTGCCCATCGGAAACCTGTACCGGGTATCGTCCCAGAAGGTCCGGAGTGAGCGCAACGGCTGCAAGAACATCATCGAGCCTGATGTCCCGCTTGGCAGTCAGCGCAATTGTTCGACCAAGTGTGAGACGCGGATCGCATGAGCGGCGTGGCGATTGGAAAACCATACCGATCCGTCCTCGACCGATCCGACTCAGTTTTGGCGCGATCGGCACGCCGTCGCAGGTGACGCTACCCGATGTTGGCTTTGCCAACCCTGCAAGCACGCGGCCAAGTGTCGTTTTTCCTCTGCCGGACGGTCCAACAAGGCCAAATATGCTGCCGGGCTGCACGTGTAGATCGATCGCATCAAGCACCCTGACCGATCTGCCGCCGGGTAGGCGACAATCAACCGTGACCTCTTTTGCGATCAAGCCAGACATCAGCGCCCCCCTACCTGTTTCAGCCGTTTGGTGTATCCGTAATCTTCCGGCAGGTTGGTCAAAGTGGGAGGTGCTCCCGGCATCCTTTTCAGCCCATTTCTAGGCAAAGCCGCGATCAGATCCCTAGTGTAAAGATGCTGCGCTCCTCCGGCGAGGAGCTTGGCGGCTTTTCCCTGTTCGACAAGGCGCGATGCATAGATGACACTGAGGTCATCAGCCACCTCGGTATCGATCAAGGCGGCTATGTCATGTGTGATCAGCATGACTGCTGCACCCGAACTGGCCAAGTGTCGCAGCAATTGCAACAGAGCGATCGTCAGCAGGGGGTCAAGGGCGGCGGTTGGTTCATCTGCGATAATGACATCGGGGCTACCGGCAAGTGCAAACGCTACCGCTGCGCGCTGTGCCATGCCCCCTGAAAGCTGATGCGGATAGAGCATGAGGGCGGATGGATCGAGTTCTACCCGACTTAGAAGCTCTTCAGGTTTTACCCTGCCACCAAGTGCCTCGACTGTTTCCCTCAATTGAGAACCAAGTGTTCTGACCGGTGTCAAAAACGTTGAGGCGGATTGGGGTATGAGCGCGACATGTCTCCCATGTAGGACGTGTTCTCTGCCAAAGATGCTCTCACCGCGATAGCGCACGCTCCCGGTTACGTTTGCTGTACGAGGCAGCAAGCCTGTCATGGCCTGGGCAATGGTGGACTTACCGCAACCGGACTCACCGACAACGGCATGAAGCCGTCCCTTTTCCAGCGACAGTGAAACATCTGTTGCAGCATGCACCACATGACCGCCCTTCAGCGGAATGCGAACAGTCAGTCTATCCAGATCCACGATCATCGCAGGCTCCCCTGTGCGCCGAGCAAACGGTCTTTGAGGTCAGCGCCGATCATGGCCACCGCGAGTGTGACAAGGATCAGCAACAGGCTGGGAAACAGAAGCATCCACCACTGGCCCAGGAGCAATGCTCCTTGCGCGTCGGCCAACAGGGTGCCGAGAGAAGCCTGATGGGCAGGAAGGCCAAGCCCCAGGAAAGACAAAGTCGATTCATGCCAGATGGTATGGGGAACAAGGAGGATAAGACCGACCATGGCCTGTCCCAGCGCGGCAGGGGCCATGTGATGGCGGATGATCTGCCAGTGTGACATGCCTCCAAGCCAGGCGGCCTGAACAAATTCCGCATGCCTCAACCCCAGCACTTGAGCCCTGACAGTCCGTGCGATGGATGTCCAATGGGTCAACACCAGCGACAGGATGATCGCCGTCACCGATCCCCGGAACAAAGATACGATCAGCACCCCCACAAGCAGGTGCGGCAATGCATTGAGAGCGTCGACAAAGCGCATGATGCTTCGATCAACCCATCCTCCAAGCATGCCTGCCGTAAGCCCCAGAGACATGCCCAGGAGAGTGGAGCTGATGGCTGTGACGAGGGAAATCACCAAGGATATGCGGATACCCTCGGCAACGCGGATGAAGAGATCGTGTCCGGCGGCGTCCGTGCCGAATGGACCGCCTTCTCCAGGCGGCAGACCCGCGCGGGAGAAGTCTACAGAGGAGAGATCCACATCTGCAACCAACGGGATGAAAATCGCATAGCCGACAATGACAAGGAAAACAGTCCAGCCCGCCGTTACAGCGATGCCCCAACTGGAGGGCATGAATGAACGCAGATCAGGCATCGGCATCCACCCGCGGATCAAGGATCACGAACACCAGGTCCGCAAGGAGATTGCCGATCAGAACAAGGGCGGTTGCGGCAACGGTTAGAAAAGTCAGCAGCGGAAAATCGAGCGATTGGGCGCTGCGCACCAGCGCGGTACCCAGACCTGGCCAAGCAAAGATGGTTTCGATTAGGACAGAGCCCGCGATCAGTTCAGACAAGCGCGCGCCGACGAGTGCAACAAACGGCGGCAAGGCGATCGGGAGTACATGGCGCCAGACAATCCGCCGTGGGGGAATTCCCCTGAGCCTTGCGCCGCGCACGGCATCAGAGGTTATCGCTTCCGCAATAGATTCGCGCAGGCTGAGGACAAGCCACGGCATCTGCGTTAGCGCCAGCACGAAACCGGGCATGAGGAGGTGGATGACGGTTGAAGCAAAGGTGATCGGCTGCCCGGGATAGGTCAAGCCGCCGGTTGGAACCCAGTTCAACGTCAGTGCAAAAATAGCCAGAGCCGCGAGAGCCACCACAAAAGGAGGAGTCGCCTGCATTGTCACGGACAGGGTGCTGATCAGAGTGTCAACGGCACCCCGTGGACGAAGCCCTGCCCAGACACCAAGGCCAAGCGACAGGGCGACACTCAACGCAAAGCCAGCCGAGCCGAGAAGCAATGTCCAGGGCAACCGGTCTTCCAGCACCTGCACGACAGGTTGATGATAAGCCCGGGATATGCCGAGGTCGCCGCGGGCAATGTCACGGATCCATTCGAACCAAGCTTCGTACCAGGGTAGATCCAGCCGCAACTGTGCCGTGAGCTGCGCCTGCTGCGTGACGGATAGTTCTCCAGCGCGACCTCCCGTATAAGCATCGAGCGGATCGAATGGACTGATCGCCGCGAGTCCGAAAACACCAAGCGTTACGAGAACAAGCAAGGGAAGCAGGAATGCCAGACGCCTTCCCGCCACGATGGCGAGGTCACGGCGTCTCAGTTTTATCCGTAAAACCAGACTGTTCATGACGATTACCGACGCCAATCCTCAATCGCATACCAAGGGCCGAAATTGACGCCATGCGTATGAGGTTCCAGTATGCCGTCGGCGCCTTTGAAGCCTTGAGCGCGTTTGACATAGACGTGGTTCACGTAAACCAGTTGCAGCATGGCTGGCCGGGTGCGGTATTCTCTTTGGACAGCGCGATAGAGCTCGTTCTGCTGGCCTTGATCTGCTGTGCGCCGGGCAGTCTCCAGAAGCGTGTCAATCTGCGGGTTGCGATAGTCCGAGCCGTTATCCCACTTCGCGCCTGCACCTGGAGCGGCATAGCTGGAGTGCAGAATGCGGAATATCTGCCCGTCGAGGGAATAGGGAATTCCGCCGCCGCCCAGCATCACAGGGGTGTGCGAATACATATCTGCTGTAACGGCCTTGGAATCCCGGGCGACGGGGATCAATTCTACGCCGATTTTCTTGAGATCGCTGGCCGCAGCAAGTGTGAGATCACGCCGCGCGCGGTCGCGGTTCGGGAAATAGATGACCTGAAAGGATGCACGCTGCCCGTTTTTCGTCCGGATCCCATCTGGTCCCGGCTTCCAGCCTGCCTCCTCGAGAATTTTGATTGCAGCGCCGGGATCGAAGGGAAACTCCAGGGAAGGGTCATAGGCATCGCCGTAAAATGGTGCGAGGAAGGTGGAGTTCGCAACGGCATGACCCTTCATCACATACTTCACCATATTCTCGCGATTGACCGCGAGATTGACGGCGAGGCGCACCGCATCGTCGGCGGTAACCGGATTGCCGGCGGGAAGCGTAATTCCGCGCCAATCCGCAGACCGAACCGATACGACGGCAAACTCCGGTTCCTTGAAGGTTTGAGCCAATTCCGCGACCAGCAGCGTTCCATCCCCTTCACCGGCGCGGAGCTGTTGGGCACGCGCGTTTTCATCGGCTGTGTGGCGTATGACGATTTTGCGCACCTCTGGCTGGGGTCCCCAATAATCCTCGCGTGCAACAAGAATGGCTTCGTCCGAGCGCAGTTCGGAAAGGACATAGGGGCCTGTCCCCACGGGCTTGCTGTTCAGCGGAGAATCTTCAGCAGGACCAAGCTTGTCGAAATCGAACGCTTCCGACGGAGCGATGACATTGAGCAAGCGGCGGTCGAATTCAGCCAGTGGTGTCTTCAAGGTGAAGCGGACGGAATCTCCAGCTGCTTCCACCTTTTCGATATTGTCCCAACCTGCGATTTCAGAAGATGCCGAGCGGGGATCCAGAAGCGCCTTGAAGGTTGCAACAACATCTTCCGGTCCAAAGGTTGTACCATCCGAGAAGGTTACGCCCTGGCGCAAGGGAACCGTCCAGACACGATTCTGCTCTGTTGCCACCGCCGGGCCTGCCGCCAGCTTGGGCAGCAAGGCAGGTTGCCGGTCGAAAACGCCTGTCTCGACCCGATAAAGACCCTGATAAATGTGGGAGTCGCCATTGCGACCGTGGCCCAGGATCGGATTGTAGCGCCCCAGAATGTCGCCGTCGATAATAACGACCGTATCTGTACTTCCTGTGTCGCTGGTTGCAAACGCCGCCGTGCCGGATGTGAGAAGGCCCGTCAGGGAAAAAGCTGTCAAAAGGGCAATAGTATGCGAATTGAAGAACATATGAATAGTTCCTGATCGAATGAAAGCGCTGAAGAACTGCTACGAAAGTTGCTGCGTTATGTAACGTTATATCAAAACTGGCAAGCGGCAATTTCAATTTTAGATTGTTATACAATTGCGAAGATCGAGTTCGCTGTCGGGTTGATGCGAGCACGCGGTGCAGCACAGCGCGCGAGGTAAAATAGTACTATTTGAATATTGCTCATTGTCCGACAACATGACAAACTTCTTAGATAACGGTCTGGTGCTACACTCGGATCGACCGCACGATTGAACCGTGCCAGCTTGCAGAGGGCTGGCTATGCGCTGACTGCAACGTCTGGGAGGTCATTGCAGATGTCGCGAACTTCCGGGGAGGGAAGATTGCAAATCACACACGTAGAGAGCGTTCGCATTGCCGAGCTGCTTTCCTTGAACGCTCCAAAGTTACTGGTTCAGAAGAGCGTGCACGCGCCCAAAAACCGGATGCGCGGCGCCATCAGGTACGAGGCCTGGAACGGAACTCGATACCGGACTGGATAGGCATCAAAGCCTCGCCTCACACGTCAAATATCTCATCGATCTGAGCAGTGCATCCTGAAATTCCGGAGCAGAAATGTCAACGCAAGCATCCGCCGGCCTATCCATCAGAAACACAGCGGCATTTGCCGGCCCTGCCGTCATGTTGCTCGGCATGCTTATGTTTGCCCTTAACGATGCCTTGGGCAAATGGCTGGTTGCCAGCTATGGGCTTGGTCAGGTTGTCCTGATCCGCAGCCTTGCCGCGCTTCTTATCCTTGCTCCATTTCTCTGGATGGCAGGTAAAAAACCCATTGTCGAAGTGCAACGCCCCGGCTTGCAGCTGGCGCGCGTCATCTTTTCAACCATGGAGGTCTTCTGCTTCTACTATGCGGTCATGTATCTGCCGCTGGCAGATGTGATGACCTACTGGCTGGCCGCACCCATCTATGTCGCTGCATGCGCGCCCTTCCTGCTGGGGGAAAAGGTCGGCTGGCGCCGCTGGACAGCGATTGCGGTCGGCTTTGTTGGTGTCATCATCACGCTTGAACCATCGAGTGCAATGTTCACCGCGCCTGCGGTTATCTCAATTGCCGGAACGGCTGCATTCGCGTTCATGATGCTGTCCGGTCGCAGCTTGCGCTCGACACCCGATAAGACCCTGGTGCTCTTCCAGACCGGCGGCGCTGCAGTGGCAGGTTTGGTATTCGCGCCATTCGATTGGACACCGCTTAATTCAGCGACCGAGCTATTTCTGCTGGCTCTCCTCGGCGTCGTCGCCATGAGCGCACATATGCTGGTCAACCGCGCACTTAAAATTTCCGATGCGGCAACAGTTGCGCCGCTTCAATATACCCTGCTTTTGTGGGCACTCGTCTTTGGCTGGTGGTTTTTCGGGGAGGTCCCACGCCTGAGCATGGTGCTGGGCGCGGCCCTGATTGTTGGATCGGGCCTCTTCATCTTCTTCCGCGAGCAGCAATTGAAGAAACGCGATGCTGTTCTGCCTGCGGTTCCCGAATAGGAGCTTCTGGCTTTCGTTTACGGAAAAGGCCCGCAACGGGAA
>NZ_JBHUEQ010000006.1:41568-209997 GCF_042680945.1 Affinirhizobium helianthi
TGTAGACCATCCAAGGCTCAATTTGAACCAAAGGGCGTGTTTATGGCACTGCTGCCGCTTGTCTCTTCGGGGGATTTCCCCCGAAGAGACCGATGATCCTATTTGCGGATTGCAGCCAGTTCAGCGAGTACGGAATCGACCACCTCGGCCCCGATCGTAGCCTTGTGCTTTTCGTAAACCACCATCGACTTTTCACGAATGCGCTTCTGCTCGTCCTCGGAGAGCTTGTTGACTTCAAGGCCAGCGGCCTTGATCTTTTCAAGCGACTTCTTGTTCAAGTCGGCAATGACGCCACGCTCCACATCACGGCCCACCGTTGCGCATTCGCGCAGAGCAGCCTGTTCTTCCGGAGCGTATGTGTCGAAGATCGCCTTGGAGAAGAGGAACAGGAACGGCGTGTAGGCGTGGTTGGTTTCCGTCACGTATTTTTGCACTTCGAAGAACTTAGACGTGTCGATCGTCACATAGGGGTTTTCCTGCGCATCGATGGTCTTTGTTTCGAGTGCAGAGAAGACTTCGCCAAAGGCCATTGGCGTTGCGTTGGCTCCCAGGTTCTGGAAAGTATCCAGGAAGATGTTGTTCTGCATCACGCGAACCTTCATCCCCTCGAAGTCTTCCCATTTATTGACCGGACGAACCGAGTTGGAGAGATTGCGGAAGCCGTTTTCCCAATAACCCAGATTGACCAGCCCGACAGCTGCCAGCTTTTCGGTCATCATGTCACCGAACTTGCCGTCGAGAACCTTGTAGGCTTCCTGCGCATTGGCGAACAGGAAGGGCAGGTCGAACACGCCAAGAGCAGGCTCAATGCCGACGAGCGGAGACGATGACGTGACGACCGCTTCCTGAACACCGGAGCGAAGAGCCTGCGTGGCCTGTAGATCGCCGCCAAGAGCTCCACCCCAGAATGCCTGAAGCTTCATCTTGCCGCCGGACTTCTCGTCCAGGCACTGTTGCATTGCCTTGATGCCGTTGCCGACCGGATGATCGGCGTTGATGCCGTTGGAGACACGGATGGTCCGCTCCTTGAACTCGGCAAAAGCCGGAGCGGCAGTGGAAACGGCAAATGCAAGTGCCGTCGTAGCAAACAGTAGTTTCTTCATGATCTTATCCTCCCTTTGGATTTCATGTTGAGACGTTTGCCGCTTCGTCACCTCAGCCATTGCGCTGGTACGGTGACGATCTGCGGAAAGATGACGAGCAGCATCAGGATGGCGACCTGCGCCAACAGGAACGGAGTAATACCTGTCACAACCTTGCCAAGCGGAACCCGCCCGACACCGCTAACGACGTTCAACACCACGCCCACCGGCGGTGTAATAAGGCCGATACAGCAGTTCATGATGAACATGACGCCGAAGTAGACCGGATCGATGCCCGCCTGTTTGATGATCGGCATCAGCACCGGCGTCAGGATCAAGATGGTCGGCGTCAGGTCGAGCGCGGTTCCCACCAGCAAGACAAGCAGCATGATGACGAACATCAGAAGCATCGGACGATCGATAAGAGGCTCGATGTAGCGGGTAATCTCGCCTGGAATGTTTGCAGCGGTGATGAGCCATGAGGAAACCAGGGCAGCGCAAACGAGGAACATGATGATCGCCGTGGTCTTGGCTGCCTGTAAAATAACGTGCGGCAGATCCCGTGGCTTCAATTCCCGATAAATGACCATGCCGACAAACATGGCATAGGCTGCAGCAATAACGGCGGCTTCTGTTGGCGTGACCACGCCAGCCTTGATGCCGCCAAGAATGATGATCGGCATTCCAAGCGCCCACGCCGCTCGTCCGGTTGCGCGCAGCCGCTCTCCACCGGAAGTCTTGGCAAGTGGCTTGACGTTATCCTTGCGAACCGTGATCTGCCACGCAACCACCAGCGCAAGGCCCATCAGGATGCCCGGGACGATGCCAGCCATGAAGAGCTGAGTAATGGAGACATTCGCTGCCACGCCAAAGACAATAAAGGCCATGGATGGCGGGATGACAGGTGCGATAATGCCGCCAGAGGCAATAAGCCCCGCAGAGCGGGGCACGTTGTAGCCAGCTTTCGCCATCATGGGGATGAGAATGGCCGCAAGTGCAGCGGTATCTGCCGCAGCGGAACCGGAAATGCTTGCCATGATCACGGCCGCCATGATGGCAACAATGCCGAGCCCGCCACGAATATGGCCCACACAGGCAATTGCAAAATCGATAATGCGGCGCGACAAGCCGCCGGAATTCATCAATTCGCCGGCAAGCACGAAGAACGGGATGGCCAGCAGCGTGAATGTATCCGCGCCGGCAATCATGTTTTGCGCAATAATCTGGCTGTTGAACATCCCCATGTACCACATGAGGGTAACGCCGCAGAACATGAGCGCGAATGCCACGGGCACGCCGATGGCCATAGCTCCGAGCAGGGACGCGATAAAGACGAGCAGTGTCATCAGGCGCGCTCCACCATTTTTTCTATGTTCTGACCTTCGCCCGCAAAGGCCGCAATCTCGTTTTCCGTAACGCGACCTGTCACGATCCGCAGCAGACGCTCGAAAGCAATGAGTGCGCAACCACCACCGGTGAAGAAGCCAATGCCATAGACCCAGCCCATGGAAAGGCCAGTAACCGGTGCTTTCATGCTGCTGTTGATCGGCAACTGCTTCCAGGTTCCCCAGAAGAAAAGCAGCGAAACACCGAGAATGACGAGGTTGCTCAGCAGCATGCAGACGATTCGCCCACGGCGGCCAAACAGGGCGACGAAACTCTCCACGCCCATATGGCCATATTCGCGAAATCCGACCACCGCACCGATGAAGGTGAGCCAGACGAAGAAATAGCGGGCCATTTCGTCTGAAACAGTGAGACCTGAATTGAAGCCGTAACGCAGGATCACGTTGAGGAACACCATGATCGCCATGCCCGAAAGCAACAGAATGAGCAGGATTTCCAGTAGCTTGTAAAAGAGGTTGATAGCCTTCGTCATAGGATCAGGCCCTGTCCGCCAGGCCGCGTTGCGCGAGATTGCGCAAAAGCGCCCGCGTGCCGAACGTCCATTCCGGGCAGGCATCGCTGCGATCGACGAAGTTGACGAGCTTTCCCAATTTCGGAGTGGAAATCTCCACCCGGTCGCCCACTTCGTGCGTGAAGCCAAGGCCTGCACCGCGCCGGTCCTTGACAGGCGCAAACATCGTTCCGAGGAAAAGGACGGCTCCATCCGGATATTGATGGTTGCGGTTGCGCAATTGCGAGACCAGATTTTCAGGCGTGCGGCTGATTGCTTCCATCGGGCTTTCACCCGTCATCTCGAAGCCGTCTTCTCCTTGCACGAGCAGGGAAACGCGCAATCTGCCAAGGTCAGCGAGGGTGAAGCCCTCATCGAAAAGGCGGATAAAGGGCCCGATTGCGCAGGAGGCGTTATTATCCTTGGCCTTTCCAAGCAGCAGGGCAGATCGTCCCTCGACGTCACGCAGGTTAACGTCATTGCCCAGCGTTGCGCCGAGGATTTTTCCGTCCGAACGGACCGCCAGCACTACCTCCGGCTCGGGATTGTTCCATTCGGAAATCGGGTGAATGCCAACCATGTCACCGCAAGCGACCGACGACATCGGCTGTGCCTTGGTAAAGATCTCGGCATCCGGCCCAATGCCCACTTCGAGGTACTGAGACCAGAGGCCCATATCCTGCAGCAGCGATTTTACCTTTGCTGCCTGCTCGGAGCCAGCGACCAGACCACGAAGGCTGTCGCCCAGAACCGGAGCGAGCTTTGCCCGTATCTCCTGCGCGCGGCCCGCATCGCCCTTTGCCTGTTCTTCGATGACACGCTCCAGCATGCTGTCGGCAAAAGTAACGCCAGCGGCTTTGACAGCCTGCAAATCAACCGGGGCAAGCAGCCTGCCGGCCTGACCCGAGAGGAATTCATTCAGCTCGCCCAGGTCATGCAGGTCTTCGGCCAGTTGAACCTTTGTCGCCACCTGCTCAATTTCAAGCAGTGAACTCATTGTGGCAGCGAGACTTGTCAGATCAAGAACACGCTGATTGCGCACGACAACCGGGCAGGGACCACCCAGCTCGTTGGACCAGACGCGCCCCACGAGAATGGCTTCGTCTGCATCATGCGGCAAAATTTCAATAGCACTCAGGCTGCGCTGTAACGCCAAGGCTTGCCTCCCCCATTTCCTCCTGGCGAGGGACACCTCCTGCCGCCTCGCCATATTGTCAGGATGTCTGACAACGTATTTTCTAAAGTATTAGGGGCAGTTTCCATTCCTGTCTAGTCCCCGGCAAGGGAGCAGACCAATTTGTGGGGAAAGCCTGACGGGTAAGGCCGCTTTGGCTGTTCAAAACTCTTCAAGGCTGAGATTGATACGGCTGGCAGCCCCCAACAGGTGCGTGCGCATTGCCTGACGAGCGCGTTTCGGATCCCTGCTGGCGATCGCATCCCGCAGCACCACATGCTCGGCAATCGTCACTTCGACGATTTCCTCCAAAACCGCACGGGCGCGGGCCGCATCGATGGCGTGGCTGATTCGCTCGGCAATGAAGCCGACGAACATCGCAAAATATTCGTTCTGGGTGGCCTCCGCTACGGCGCGATGGAACAGCAGATCCGCCTCAACGCCCTGGTGCGTCCATTTTTCGGCGCCGGTCATCCCGGCAAGAGCCTCATCGATCCTTGCGAGATCTTCGGCCGTGTGGTGCAGGGCCGCCAATCCGGCAGCTTCTATTTCCAGAGGAACACGTAGCTGAAAAAGGGCACGGAAGCTCTGCGGATCCCCCAGTTCTTCATCCTTGATCCGGATAGGGCGGGCGCACTTTTCGCTGACGAAAGCGCCAACCCCTTGTCGTGTTTCAACCAGCCCCTCATTGCGCAACTGTGCAATGGCCTCACGCACAACAGAGCGGCTGACGCCCAGCGTCTTCGACAGGCTGTGTTCCGTGGGAAGTCTTTCGCCGGGTTTCAGGTGTCCCTCGGTGATCTGAGCCGCGAGCTGCGCCGCAATACGCGCGGGCAGATGCTCGCTTCGCCTGATCTGTCCGATACTGATCTGCCCGCTATCCATCGCTTTTCCCCTGATGGCACCAGTTGCCAATGCTGATGTTCACGAATCCGGCGTGAAATTCAATTGGCAACCTGGATTCATGATGAGATCCGGATCGATTGCCTGTTTGACCGTTTTCAGCAAGCGGTGCTGCACATCTGGCAGGCGTGCCGCAAACTCGGGTTTCTTCAGTCGTCCGATCCCGTGTTCAGCGCTGATCGAGCCACCAAACCGATAGAGCACATCATTGATGACTACTTTGGATGTATAGATGCGCTGGGCAATCTCTTCCTTCGAAAGGCCGGAAGGCGGCAGCACGTTCAGATGAACATTGCCGTCTCCGACATGGCCATAGGAGACACAGAGGCAATCAGGGCAAGCTTCGTAAACCGCTGCTTCCGCTTCGCTCACGAAGGCTGGCAATTTGGAAAGAGGCACGGATACATCTGTGCGCAGATGCGCCCCACGCTTCGCCTGCCCTTCATTCATACCCTCGCGGAAGAGCCACAGATTGCGTGCCTGTGCTTTTGAACCAGCGACAACGCCATCGAGAACGAGCCCATCCACCATCACGCCTTCGAGAAACCTGTTCATCAGGTCGTCAACATCGACGAGACCGGACCCTGAAATTTCCATCAACACATAGGCTTCGTAGTCGCCGGAGATCGGCATGGGCAAATCCGGTATGGCCTCGCGTGCCAGCGTGAAGGCGACAGGCGGCATGAACTCGAAGGCCGACATCAGATCGCAGCAATCGCGCCGCGCACGGCGATAGAGGCGAATGGCGTCCTCAAGGGCCGGAAGCCCCAGCAAGGCCGTCGCCACCTGTTCAGCTGGCGGCATGAGCTTCACGGCAACTGCCGTTACAATGCCGAGCGTGCCCTCGGCGCCGATGAACAGCTGCTTCAGATCGATGCCACGATTATCCTTGCGCAGGGTTGAGAGGCCGTCAAACACCGACCCATCGGGCAGCACCACCTCAAGGCCAAGAACAAGCTCCCGCGTCATGCCATAGCGCAGCACGTTGATCCCGCCAGCATTGGTGGAGACATTGCCGCCAATGCGGCAAGAGCCCTGAGCGCCGAGGGAGAGCGGGAAATACAAACCTGCCTGCTCAACCTTATCCTTGAATTCCGCAAGGATTGCGCCTGCTTCCACAACAGCGGAGAAATCATCGGCATCTATCCGCCGGATCGCGCTCATGCGCTCGAGACTGATCACCACCTGCCGCTCCGGTTCGTCCGGCGTTGCCCCCAGCACCAAGCCGGTGTTTCCACCTTGCGGCACAATCGACAGGCCAAGATCCCGCACCGCTTTGACGGCCTCGGACACATCCTTCGTGCTACGGGGCCGGATGACGGCGATTGCACCAGAGGTAATATCTCCATGCCAATCGCGGCAATAGCGTTCCACTTCAGGGCCGTGTAGCACCAGATCATCTCCGAGACGCTCACACAGGGCAGACAAGGCTGCGGCGGCAATTGAAGTGGAGCTGTGATTGCTTGGACCCAAGGTCATGTCATCTCCTTGCAGCAGCCATCGCGGATCGACCTGGCTCTGCGCGTCAAAAATCGGTTTTCATCTCCATGATATAAGGTTATCAGACAACCTTACAATTGAATTTTTACGAGAGGTTCGTTTGTGGCGCACCTCATGCAGTGGAGGAGAAAAATCGATGCATATTCTCATCATCGGTGCAGCTGGAATGGTCGGGCGTAAACTGACGCAACGCCTTGTGCGCGACGGCTCCCTGAGAGGGAGGGGCGTTGAAACCCTGACGCTTGTCGATGTCGTTACACCGGAAGCGCCGGATGATTTCCCCGGCAGCGTGAACTGCGAGTTGGCGGATCTTTCAGCGCCGGGAACAGCCGAACGACTGGTTCAAAGCCGGCCGGATGTCATTTTCCACCTTGCAGCTATCGTGTCTGGAGAGGCCGAACTGGATTTCGAGAAAGGCTACCGCATCAACCTGGATGGAACCCGATACCTTTTCGATGCCATTCGCAAGGCAAACGAGACAGATGGCTATCGACCACGCCTGGTCTTCACCTCATCCATTGCAGTTGTCGGCGCACCGCTTCCCTTTCCCATTCCGGACGATTTCCACAGCACACCCCTCACCAGCTACGGAACGCAGAAGGCGATCTGCGAACTTCTTCTCTCCGATTATTCGCGCAAAGGCTTTTTCGACGGAATAGGCATTCGGCTCCCAACCATCTGCATTCGCCCCGGCAAGCCCAACAAGGCGGCTTCAGGCTTTTTTTCCAACATCCTCCGGGAGCCGTTGGTGGGGCAGGAGGCCATCCTTCCAGTCGGTGAGGATATTCGCCATTGGCACGCCTCGCCACGGTCAGCAGTTGGCTTTCTAATTCATGGTGCCACGATCGATCTGCAAGAGGTCGGCCCGAGGCGAAACCTCTCCATGCCTGGTTTGAGCGCGACCGTGGGTGAACAGATCGAAGCCCTTCGCAGAATTGCTGGCGAAAAGGCTGTAAAGCTGATCCGTCGCGAGCCGGATGAAATGATCATGCGGATGTGTGCCGGTTGGGCGCCAGGATTCGAGGCCACCCGCGCCCGCGCACTGGGCTTTACCGCAGAAAGTTCATTCGACGAGATAATCCGTATTCATATCGAGGATGAACTGGGAGGGACGCTATGAGCGAAGGACAGACACCGAAAATCGCGTTTCTCGGCACGGGGCTTATGGGTGCGCCCATGGCCTCCAGACTTCTCGGTGCTGGTTATCCTGTAACCGTCTGGAACAGGGATGCACGGAAGGCGCAGGTGCTTGTGGGGCAGGGGGCAATGCTGGCGGCTGATCCAGGCGATGCTGTTCGCGATGCCGAGATTGTCTTCACCATGCTTTCAGATGGTCAAGCTGTTGAAGACGTGCTCTTCAAAACAGGTGTTGCCAGCAATCTTCGTCGGGGGGCAACGGTTATTGATTGCTCCTCAATTGCGCCACCCGTGGCACAAGACCATGCCCGCCGTCTGGAGGAACGCGGAGTATCCCACGTCGATGCGCCCGTCTCCGGGGGCGTCGTTGGAGCGCAGGCCGGCACGCTGGCGATAATGGCTGGTGGCAATTCAGAGGTGATCGGCAAACTGAAGGCGATCTTCGCCCCGCTTGGGCGTGTCACCCACGTCGGACCGTCCGGCGCTGGGCAGATTTGCAAACTGGCAAACCAGCAGATCGTGGCGATTACCATCGGCGCTCTTGCCGAAGCCATGATGCTGGTGGAAGCAGGCGGAGCCTCTCGCGAAAAATTCCGGGAGGCCATTCGCGGCGGTTTTGCTGAAAGCCGTATTCTCGAACTTCATGGTGCACGCATGGTGGAGCGACAATTCGAGCCTGGCGGTCCATCACGCTTGCAGTTGAAGGATCTCAACGCGGTGGCGCAGATGGCACGTGATCTTTCGCTGACATTGCCTCTGACCAACGAAGTTCGGACGGCCTTCGAGGCCTTCGTCGCAGACGGCCATAGCGAAACCGACCATAGCGGTCTGCTTCTTCATCTGGAGAAGATCAATCGCCAAGCTGGCGGTTCAGCAAACTGAACCATAACTCAGGCAGGATTGCATGCCCCGCGATTCGGGCGGGCATCCTGCCTTGTATGCAAGTATCTGTCAGCATGAATACATCGCGCTCTGCGCTTTGAACCCAACGGTTTCCACATCCATTTCCTGACCTACGGGTAATAGCTCGTCTGCCGTAAGGGGCCTAGCCACGACTTCGTTCTCGTGCGGCCTCGAGCCGATACGCTACCGTTACGATTTTATCTTGACAGTTTTTATCATGTTTTTTATTGGCTGAAGAAGGGCACTTCAGTCGATCCCGGTTTCTACGTTCAACGCATCATCAATGCGGTCGCGTCTTCGCGCCCGTACCCTTTGTTGTGAAAGGTCAATCATGCCTAGCCTAACCTTCCGTCTGCTCGCTTGCACAAGTCTCTTGGCCCTGACCATGGCGGATCAGGTTGCTGCGCAGGATGCCAGCAGTGACTCTGTCGTGCTTCAGCGCGTCAGCGTGAAAGGGAACAGGCTGGGTGCGCCCAAAGGAAGCGCGACAGATACACCGCTGACCCGCGAGATTCGGCGGGAAACACTCGAAGCGAGACAGATCAACAGCCTATCGGACCTTGGGCGGGCGACCGAACCTGGCGTCAATTTCAACCGCAGCAATGGCTCGGTAAACATTCGCGGCTTGGAGGGCAGCCGCGTTCTGACAACCATCGACGGCATTCCGCTACCTTACATTAGCGATGCGACGCGCAACGCATCTGGTGGAAGCGACACGATGAATTTTGCCGCCCTGTCGGCTGTTGATGTCATGCGAGGTGCAGATTCCAGTCGCGCTGGCGCAGGTGCCTTGGGTGGCGTGCTTGCCTATCGCACCCTTGAACCTGAAGATCTTATTGGTGAAGGGCGCCAATGGCGCGGCATGGCAAAAACCACCTATGATAGTTCCGACAGGAGCTGGCAGGGTGCCGCAGCGGTGGCAGGACGGGTTGAAGGCACCTCCGCACTCTTCCAGGCCAGCTATCGCCGTGGCGATGAAATTCGCAGCAATGGCAACCGGGATGCTTATGGAGCGGCCCGAACCGAAGCCAACCCCGCCGAGTTCGATGACAACAATCTGCTTTTCAAGCTTCGTCAGGATCTGGTGGACGGCCATAACATCGGCCTGACGTTTGAACGTTACCGCAAGACGCGCGATACAGACATGCGCACATTGCAGGCGGTGAACGGGAATTACAGACCCGGCAACTATACGGCGGATAAAGATAACGACCGAAACCGCATTTCGCTCGATTACCGATTTGAAGGCGAGGGCAAAGACGGTCTGATCGATAGCATGTGGGCCTCGCTCTATTTACAGAAGCTGGGCATGATGGATGGCTATACCGGCATTCGATCCTCAAGCGTTGTCGGTCCGATCGGCCGTGAAAACACAACGGACGAAAGAAACTTCGGCCTCATCGGAGCGGCGCAAAAGACAGTCACCATCGGGGCACTGGAACATCGCTTCACATTCGGCTTCGATCTCGCCACGCTGACAAGCGAGCAGTATTCAGCCGGCTATGATGCGTGCCCTCCAAAGCCTGCCACGGGTATCTTCACCGGCGCTGCTTCTGCATGCAACAACCTCCATACTAATCAGGCCGATACGCCCAAAATCGATGGCAACCGGATAGGTCTCTACATCGATGACGAGATTGCGCTGGGTCATTCCGGTTTGCATCTCACTCCAGGCGTCCGCTTTGATTGGGTGAGCTATGAACCACAAATGACAGATGCTTTCGCCCGTAACGCATCAAGGCTGTCTCTCCCGGCATCATTCGAAGATACGGCTATTTCGCCGAAACTGCGCCTGACCTACGATTTGGCACCAAACGCGGAACTGTTTGCGCAATGGGCAATGGGCTTCCGTGCTCCAAACTCCGGCGAGCTTTACAGCCGTTTCGGCGCCACGGGCACCTATCTGCGCATTGGTAATGCAAACTTGAAATCGGAAACGAGCGATGGCTTCGAGCTTGGTGCCAATCTGGGCGACGACCGTTTCGGCGGGCGAGTGAATCTCTTCTACAACAAGTATAAGAATTTCATCGATCAACGCAGTCTCACAGCCGCGGAAGCAGCAGCCAGCGGCTATAGGCTGTCTGACTACCGCCAGGGTGGCATCACGCAATATCGCAATATCTCGGATGCAGAGATTTACGGCCTCGAAGTTTCCGGCCAGCGTATATTCGATAATGGCTTCCGGATCGCGGCAAGTCTCTCAGCGCTGGGCAGCAAAGACCTGGATAACGATACATTTATCCGCTCTGTCGCGCCTATGAAGGCAGTGGCAAGTTTCGGCTATGACACGGAAAGCTGGGGCGTAGGTCTGGATTTGATCGGCGTTGGCGCATCCAAGCGTGATGATGGCAAGGGTGGCACCTATTTTCCCACAAGCGGTTACGGACTGGTTGACCTGACGGCATGGTGGGAGCCAGAGCAGGCCAAGGGGCTGAGGATCAATGCGGGCATCTATAACGTCTTCGACAAGACCTATTACGACTACGCCTCCGTCCGCACCAACTCAAACGTCCAGGCCCGAGAATTTTATTCGGAGCCGGGCCGCAGCTTCAAGATATCTCTGACGCAGCGCTTTTGATCATTGAAGAGCAGGCGAGGCTCGCAAGTCCTCGCCATCCCATTGTTACTTGCGCAACGAAAGGCGGAGCAGCAATGCTCCGCCATCAGCAATATCAGCTATGCCGGGCTTGAGGCAGGATGAAGGGGACCTCGCCGCGGGGTATCCTCCCCACGATTCCAGAGATTCCGTAGACTTGAGCCAAAACTGCATCGGTTAGCGTAGAGCAGGGGGCTCCCCGCGCGCGTATATGTCCTTCATCGAGGACAATGATCTGATCCGCAAATTCCGCTGCCAGATTGAGATCATGAAGGATTGCCAGCAAGATCCCTCCATCATTGCTGAACTGCTTGGCAAGCTCCAACACAGATATCTGATGGCGTAAATCGAGGCTTGCCGTCGGCTCATCCAGGAAAAGTGCCTCAGGTTTTCCATTGCTGATTGGGTTTGGCACCTGTGCCAGCGCCCTTGCAAGATGAACACGTTGCTGCTCTCCACCGGATAAGGTGGAGTAGCTGCGGCCTTCAAACCCTGCAAGTCCGACCTTCATCAAGGCCTTCCTGGCGTCCGCTTCGGGTGCCGTCGCACCACGCGCCACCGCACCCATTCGAACAATTTCCAGCACCGAGAAGGGGAAAGACAGTTCCAACGATTGCGGCAGCACCGCTCTCTGCTGGGCCAAGGTTCTGGCATCCAGATCCGCGATATTGTCACCGTGATAGGTGACAATACCACGCGTCAGCCGAAGCTCGCCGGTCAGGGCCTTGAGCAGTGTCGATTTGCCAGCGCCATTCGGGCCTATAATGGCGGTAAAACTTGCCGGCGGAAGCTCAAGATCGATCTGGTGGAGCAAGGATCGGCCAGATCGTTGAATGGTCACCGATCGTGCCGCTATCATGGACCCACTCCGGCATTCAATGTCCGTCGCCTGCCGAATATCAATGCGAGGAATACTGGGGCACCAAGCAGTGCCGTGATGATGCCGATGGGGAGTTCAGCGGGCGCAACCATCACGCGGGCAATACTATCGGCAAAGAGGAGAAGTGCTGCGCCTCCCATGGCAGAAGCGGGGAGGAGGAAGCGGTGGGAGGGGCCCATTACCAAACGGAGAAGGTGAGGTACGACGATGCCAACAAAGCCGATTGATCCCGCAGCAGCAACGGTTGCTCCGCATGCGGCTGCAATGGCAACTATCACCAGTCGTTTCAACCTTTGCACCCGGATACCCATGTGAAAGGCGGCGGCATCGCCCAGCACAAGAGCGTCGAGTCCCCTTGCAATGGTAGGAATGATGCCCACTACAAGCAAAACCAGTGGTGCAACGGAGAGAACGCGTGGCCACGTAGCTCCACTTAGGGAACCAAGCGACCAGAACGTAATATCCCTCAATTGCCTATCATCGGCGATGTAGATCAAAAGGCCCATGACGGCTGCGCTCATGGCACCCACAGCGATTCCTGCTAAAATCAGCGTGCTTGCATGCGTTTGCCCGCCCACAGTAGCAATTCTGTACAAAAGCCACGTATTGAGCAGGCTACCGGTAAACGCCATGAGAGGCACGAACTGATTGCCGAAGAGGAGCGATAGCGCTGCAAGCGGCCCAGAGCCAAGAACAATAGCGATGATTGCGAAAAGCGCGGCCCCGGAAGTGACACCAACAATTCCGGGATCGGCAAGAGGATTGCGAAAAAGGCTCTGCATCATGGCACCCGACAGCGCCAGACCTGCGCCAACCAGTATGGCAAGAGCGGTTCTCGGCAGGCGCACGGCCTCTAGGACAACCCGGTCCTGCAGGCTGAGTGTTTGCCCGTGACCAGTCAGGTAAAGCCATAAATGCGGTAGGCTTACACCTGTTGCGCCGACCGCAAGCGAAACTGCAATAGCAATGGCCAACAACAATACGAGCGCCAAAAGGCAATGTGCGGCGATACGAGACCTGTCTCCGCCCACGTCAACGCGCCAAAGACGAAATGCGGCCGGAACCACGTTTATTGGCTCCCACCATACAGTTTGGCGTGCAAAAGCCTGATTGCCTCAGGTGTACGCGGTCCAAAACCCGTCAAGAGCAGCGCGTCCATGCTCAGCAATGCCTTGTTGGTTGCCGCTGGTGAGGAAGCGAGAGCTGGGACCTGGAAAACCTGCTCTGGCGTCAGGTGATGATTGCCACTTTGCATGACAAGCACGAAGTCTGGTTTTGCCGCGATGACAGCCTCATCGGTCATCGGCTTGTAGCCATTTATCTGGTCCGCTGCGTTCACGCCGCCAGCCATTTCAATCAATGCGCCGGCTTCTGTACCATGTCCGCCGACCATGACACGTCCATTGGCAAGGGAGAGGACAAAAAGAACACGTTTGCGCGGATGAACGGTGTTGGACGTCTTGGAAAGAAGAGAGGTAATGTCCCTTGCCACCTGCGTGGCCAGGCTATCCGCCTTATCCTTCAAGCCAACCGCCAGACCTACGTCGCGAATTCGGCGAGAAATGGAATCTGCCTCAGCCTCGGACTTGATCGTGATGATGGGAATTCCGCTGGTGCGCAGAACCGCCAACGCATCGGCAGGGCCAGCGCCCTCCTGTAGCAAAATCAGATCTGGATTCTGGGCAATGATCCCCTCAGGAGACAGTGCACGAATGTATCCGATATCAGGCTTTTCTCGTGCCGAGGCCGGATAAATGCTGGTGGCATCCACGGCCACAATCCGATCCTGCGCATCAAGGGCATAAAGGATTTCTGTTATCGTACCGCCCACGGAAACGATACGGCTGCTTTGCGGATATTGCTGCACATCATCCGCATGAACTGCTCCCTGACACAAGGTACATATCATGAGCGCCGCAATGCCAAACAACCGTTTCAGTTCAAAGCGAGGCATGCACTCAATCCTTTACCAAACCAGCAGGGCTTTTTGGCACCTGACAAACATGATTATCAATGTCATCTTTTATGGCTTTCCAAACGGAATGGCAATATATATCATGAGTCAAGAATACCACTTTAGGGCAATCGATAATGTATATCGCGATGAACCGTTTCCGCGTCGTTTCCGGCTTCGAGGAGGCTTTTGAAGACATGTGGCGAACACGCGAGCGCCATCTGTCCTCTATGCCAGGATATCTGGAGTTCCATATGCTGCGCGGCAAAAAACAGGAGGGGCACACACTATACCTGTCCCACACTGTATGGGAAAGCGAAGACCATTTTGTCGCCTGGACCAAGTCAGAGCAGTTTCGGGCAGCCCATGCCCGTGCTGGCCAAAATAATCGGCAGGTGCAGTATCAATCGGGGCCACATTTCGAGGGCTTTGAAGTCATTATTCACGAAGACCGCAGCGGCAACAGGGCGGAAGCTGCATGACCAGGCCGCTATCAACGACGGTCGAGGCCGAACACCGGCTTCAACGGGCAAGAAACGCAGTGGCCGTCAATCCCGATGGTGTTGTGGAAGCATTGGCTGCCGAGGCTGACGTCAGCCCATCAGAAATACTGACGGTTTTGCCCAACGCCTCTGTTGTGACGGTCGAAGCAGATACGTTCGACGCCATATGGGCCGAACTCACACTGTGGAATGAGGTTCTCGCGATCATTCAGACGGAAGACGTTGTTCTGGAGGTAACCGGCCGTTTGCCGCAGGGAACGGAGGGGCGGGGATGGTTCAACATTCATGGCGACAGTCCGATTGGCGGGCATATCCGCAAAACCAGCTGTGCCAGCATCGCATTCGTGGATCGGCCTTTCCATGGCCGCCGTTCCTGCTCCGTCTGGTTCATGACCGCGGCAGGACGCGCAATGTTCAAGATTTTTGTGCCTCGTGACGAGAAGCGAGACCTTAAACAGGAACCATTGCTGCAATTTGAAGCAATGATGAAGCGATATGGCGCTCGCCAATCGTAACGGCGTAGCTGGCACGCCTTTCGACGCCTGAGATAAATGTTTGACGATCACCAGCTGCAGGCAAACTGGAGCGGGGGAGCGTGACACGCGTTATCTCGGCAGTAGGATCTCACTGACCTCAGTGTACTGAAGACGACATGTACCCACCCAGCTCCACAATGAAATCACGTAAGTCATGTTATGGAACTTAATGTGGTGTGAGCAAGTTTGCGGTGACCTACTGGAAGTAATTGAATTTCAGAGGCAATAGAGCTGCGCCGATAGCTGCACCATCACGCCCAAGGCCGCATACCTCAAGCTGTGCCCGATAACCTACGGCCTCAGAACTGAGCGGAGTGCGAGTTTCAAAACGTTCGAGAAGCAGATGCGCCAGTTTGGTGGGAAGCGCGCCCCCCAGCACTATCGCTTGCGGATCCAGTACAGCACCCAGTGCATCAATCAAGCGATAAACCTGCGGCATGACTTTGTCGATCCAGGGTGCGACGCCAGGCCACGCGGGATCGAAGCGCTCGTAAAGATCGCCGGTTCCACGGACTTCAATGCCTGCCGCCTGAAGATCTACCAGAAGGTTAGAGAGTGCAGGACGCCTATCCTGCTCGCTTGCGGAGAATATCCTGGTCAGCTCTCCTGCATTGCCGAAATGACCGAAATACGGCTTTCCATCGATGATTAGCCCGCCGCTAATCTCGTCGTTGAAGGCGATCAGCGCAAAGCTCCGATATTTTTGTCCCACGCCAACCAGGCTCTCAGCAATTGCTGTGGCCGTTGCATCATTTTGCAAGATAATCGGCAAGCCAAACTGAGCCTCCAATTGTGGTATGAGATCAACGGCGGACCAAGCCTTGTCTGTGGTACCAGGAAAGCCACGTGGCAATGCAAAGCCAAGTCCACAAAGGCTTTCGCGCATGACCCCTGCCCCATCCAGCATCTGGTCGCAGGCAGACCTTATTTGCGCAAGCGAACGTCTCGACACCTCATCAACCGCCGTCAGGCTGCGGCGCGCAATGACCTGGCAATTGAAATCGGTCAGCGTCAGGATGGTCGCGTCAGCATCAACGCTGATCCCGAGCGAATGAACGGCGCTTCCTGTTAGCGACAGCAAGGGGCTGGGTTTGCCCCTTCCGTGGGGCTTTCCACGAACGGTGGTCACCAATCCGTCCGAGATCAGACCCTCGATCAATCGATGCACCGATTGCTGCGTCAAATCCGTAAGCTCCGTGACATTCGCACGCGCAATGGGTTGATGACGGCGCAAAAGTTCAAGCAGCCTGCGCTGATTGTAACTTAATCTCTGCATTTCCAGTAACTTGCTCAGCATGCTGACAACATTCACATTCACGCGCCTGAAGCGCGAGCTCCCTATTCGCTTGTATAACACTGTTTGCTAAAAAGCATGGTCCGCCATCGAACCGAACACGCGTTACCCAAAGAAGAAGCTGAAGTTGTCTACGAACAAAGAGATGGAAAGAGAGTTCCTGGTCAGTTGCAGGCGCCTGGAAACTCTCTGGCGCCTGCATCTGACTTGTTAAGCTTGAGCGGCTTTGCGTGCGACGCGCGCGCGAATCGATTCCACGTCTGCTTTCGGCGTAGCCGCAAAGAGCGTGCGGGTATACTCGTGGCGCGGGTTTGAGAAAACCTCGTCCCGCGTGCCGTACTCAACCGCCTCGCCGAAATACATAACCATCACTTCGTCGGCGATGTATTTCACGACTGACAGGTCGTGGCTGATGAAAACGTAGGTCAGGCCAAATTCTTCCTGCAAATCCGCCAACAGATTGAGAACCTGCGCCTGTACGGAAAGATCGAGTGCGGATACCGGCTCATCCAACACCAACAGCTTTGGATTCAGCATCAAAGCACGCGCGATGGCAATTCTCTGACGCTGACCACCGGAGAACATGTGCGGATAGCGGTTATAGTGCTCCGCACCCAAGCCAACCTTGATCAGCATCTCTGTGGCGCGGTCTCGCCTTTCTGAGGCGGACATATTGGTGTTGATAGCCAGCGGTTCCCCCAGCACATCACCGATCTTCTGGCGCGGGTTCAATGAACCATAGGGATTCTGGAAGACGATCTGCACCTTCCGGCGCATGTCTGCGGTGAGATGACCCGGGCGCGTATCGATCTTGTCGCCATCGATGAAGAGTTCACCCGCCGTTGGCTCGTCGATGAATGTGAGAATACGGGCCAATGTGGACTTGCCACAACCGCTCTCGCCGACGATAGCCAGCGTCTTGCCCGGATCAAGCCTGAACGAGACACCTTTGACCGCATGGATCACCTTCTCCGGTTTGAAGAGACCCTGTGACACCCGATATTCCTGCCTGATATTCCGGATTTCAAGCATTGGAGTGGTAGCGGAGTTGAGTTCGCTCATCGCGCACCTCCAGAAAGTTCTGCGGCGGACATGAAGTCCGACACGGTGCTAAGACGGTCTCCGGTCGCATTTTCCGGCAGTGCGGCTAGCAAAGCGCGGGTATAAGCGTTTTTGGGAGCTTCAAAGAGGGAAAGAACGTCGGCTTCTTCCATCTTGCGACCCTTATACTGAACGATGACTCGATCGGCTGTCTCTGCCACCACGCCCATGTCATGGGTGATCATAATCAGGCCCATACCGTGCTCGGCCTGGAGCTTCATCAACAGATCGAGGATCTGCTTCTGGATGGTCACATCCAGCGCTGTTGTCGGCTCATCCGCAATCAGAAGCTTCGGATTGCAGGCAATCGCCATGGCGATCATAACGCGCTGGCACTGGCCGCCAGACATCTGGTGCGGAAAGTGGTTGAGGCGCTCCACCGGGTTGGGAAGTCCAACCAGTTCAAAAAGCTCGACGGCACGTGCGCGGCGTTCCTTTTTGCCGAGCCCCATATGGATGCGCAGCACCTCTTCGATCTGAAAGCCCACCGTGAAGCACGGGTTGAGGCTGGCGATAGGCTCCTGAAAGATCATCGCCATATCCTTGCCGATCAGCTTGCGCCGCTCCGCATCCGGGATATTGCGGATGTCGCGCCCGCGAAACTCTATCTTGTCAGCGGTGATATTCGCGGTCCACGGCAAAAGACCCATCACGGCAAGCATGGAAACGGATTTACCCGAGCCGCTCTCACCGACGATGGCAAGAACCTCACGCTCATCGACCGACAGTGAGACACCATCAACAGCTTTAAACCAGCCCGTCGATGTCTCGAACTGAACGGTCAGATTTTCAATTTCAAGAAGCGCCATGGTCAGGACCTCTTCATCTTGGGATCGAGCGCATCACGCAATCCATCGCCCATGAGGTTGATGGCAAGAACAGTGATGAGAATGGCAAGGCCGGGAAATGTGACAACCCACCAGGCACGCAGGATGAACTCGCGTGCTTCGGCAAGCATTGTACCCCATTCCGGCGCAGGCGGCTGTGCGCCCATGCCGAGGAAGCCGAGTGCTGCGGCATCCAAAATCGCATTCGAAAAGGAAAGCGTGGCCTGCACGATGAGCGGTGCGGTGCAGTTCGGCAGGATGGTGCGGAACATCAGGCGCAACGGGCTCGCACCGGAAATCCGTGCAGCCGTCACGTAGTCGCGAGACTTTTCAGCCATCACTGCCGCACGTGTGAGCCGCACGAAATGTGGCTGCAGGGTCAGCGCGATGGCAATCATGCCATTGGTCAGGCTCGGCCCCAGAATAGCCACCAGCACGAGAGCCAGAAGCAGAGAGGGAAACGCCAGGATGATGTCCATCAGTCGCATGATGACCGTATCGACCCAGCCGCGATAAAAGCCTGCGATCAGCCCCACCAAAATCCCGCCAACCAGGGACAGCGTCGTGACAAAGAGCCCGATGAACAGCGAGTATTGCGCGCCGTAAATCAGACGGGACAAGATATCGCGCCCCACTGCATCCGTGCCGAGCAGGTAGGTCGTGCGTCCACCTTCAAGCCAAACCGGCGGAATGAGGATGGCGTCGCGATACTGCTCAAAGGGCGAGTGCGGGGCGATGAACGAGGCGAAGACTGCAACGAAAACGAGGGCCACGAAGACGATCAGGCCAAGCACTGCGCCGCGATTTTCAGAGAAGTAGAACCAGAACTCCTTGAGCATCTGGCGGCGAAGGGCCGCACTGCTCACAGGCTGTGTCTGAGCTGTTTCTGCCATGGGATTTGCTCCTTCTTAGTGGCGGATACGCGGGTTGACCAGGCCATACAGCAGATCAACAATCAGATTGACGACCATGATGATACCCGCAATCAAGAGCAGACCACCCTGGATGACCGGATAGTCGCGGCGGAAGACGCTATCGACCATCCATTTGCCGATACCTGGCCAGGAGAAGATGGTTTCCGTCAGGATCGCGCCCGCCAGCATCACGCCGATCTGAAGACCAATTGTCGTAATGACAGGGATCATTGCATTGCGGAGCGCATGAAGACCGACGACACGGAAGGGGGAAAGACCCTTCGCCCGCGCCGTGCGAATGTAATCTTCAGACAAAACCTCCAGCATGGCCGAGCGCGTCTGACGCGCAATGACAGCCAGCGGGATTGTCGCCAGAACAATCGAGGGCAGAATGAGATGGCTGACGGCAGACGCGAAAGCGCCCTTCTGGTTTGAAAGCAGCGAGTCGATCAGCATGAAACCGGTAACCGGCTTGACGAAATACATCAGCGAAATCCGGCCCGAGACTGGCGTCCATTGCAGGATGCCAGAGAAGAGAATGATGAGCAGCAGCCCCCACCAGAAGATCGGCATTGAGTAGCCAACCAGTGCGACACCCATCATGGATTGATCGACAGCCGACCCACGCTTGATGGCAGCAATCACACCTGCCGGAATACCCAGGGCAACGGCAATCAAAATTGCGCAGAAGGACAACTCCACCGTCGCCGGGAAAAGCGCCAGGAACTGTTTCAGAATAGGCGATTTGGAAACGATTGACGTGCCGAAATCTCCGGTGAGAACGCTACCCAGATAGTCCAGATATTGCATCACCATGGGGCGATCGAGGCCCAGCTGCGCGCTGATTTGCGCGTGCCGCTCCGGTGACATGACGCGTTCGCCCGAAAGCAGCGCCACGGGATCCCCCGGGAGAAAGCGAATGAAGGCAAAGGCGATGATCGAAACCCCGATAAATGTCGGGATCAGGACGGCAAGCCGCCGCAGTAGAAAGCCAAACATGGATAGACCTGCTTATTATTTTGGAGTTTGGTCTGGCGGTCCGCGGAGTCGGCCGTCGGGAATGCCATTCCTCGTCTGACGGCCCATCCGCCGTCTATCCTGGTAAAAAGCCGCGGGATGACACCACCCCACGGCTCAATGATTAAGACTTAGCTGAATTATTCAGCGATGTCGACGTTTTCGAACGTGAAGTCACCCAGCGGGCTCTGAACGAAGCCGCTGACTTCCTTGCGCATCGGCACGACGGAGAGCGAGTGATCAAGCGTTGCCCAAGGCGCTTCGCGCTTGAAAACAACCTGCGCCTGTTCGTAGAGCTTGGTGCGCTCTGCCTGATCGGAGGTCACCTTCGCCTTCTTCACCAGATCGTTGAATTCCTGGTTGCACCACTGTGCACGGTTGTTGCCGCCAACGGCATCGCAGCCCAGCAGCGTATCCAGGAAGTTGTCCGGATCACCATTGTCGCCTGTCCAGCCCAGCATGGCAGCACCGTCACGGTCCTTGGCCTTGGAACGATCGAGATATTCTGCCCATTCGTAGGAGACGATCTCAACCTTGACGCCGATCTTGGAGAAATCATCCTGGATGATTTCAGCGGCGCGGCGTGCGTTCAGCATGTAAGGACGCGAAACCGGCATTGCCCAGACCTTCATGGAAAGGTCCTTCACGCCTGCATCGGCCAGCATCTTCTTTGCGGCTTCCAGATCGTATGTGTCGTCCTCAATGCTCTTGTTGTAGGACCACATGGTCGGCGGGATCGGGTTCTTGGCAGGCGTAGCCATGCCCTGGAACACTGCTTCAACGATGGCCTTCTTGTTGATGGCCTTGTTCAGCGCCTTGCGAACTTCCGGCTTGTCGAACGGAGCCTGGGTCGTGTTGTAAGCGAGGTAGGCGATGTTCAGGCCTTCCTGCTCCATGACCTTCAGGTTCTTATCCGCCTTCATGGAAGCAACATCAGCAGCATTCGGATACGGCATCAGATGGCATTCGCCAGCCTTGAGCTTCTGATAACGCACGGCTGCATCTGTGGTGATGGCGAATACCAGATCGTCGATCTTCGGCGCTCCACCCCAGTAGTCAGCGTTCTTCTGATAACGAATGACCGCGTCCTGCTGATAACCGATGAAGGTGAACGGACCCGTGCCAACCGGCATCTGGTTCAGCTGTGCCATGTTGCCGTCTGCCTTCAGCTTGTCGGCATATTCCTTGGACACGATTGAAGCGAAAGGCATGGCAAGGTTTGCCAGGAACGGTGCTTCAGGACGGTTCAGCGTAATCTTGACGGTCAGGTCATCCACCTTTTCGATGGATTTGATCAGTTCCGGAAAGCCCATGCCGGCTGCATATTCCCAGGAAGCGCCAGCAACATACTGGTTCCACGGATTTTCCTTGTTGATCTGGCGATCGATGGAAAACACCACGTCGTCAGCCGTCAGCGTGCGCGTTGGGATGAAGAATTCCGTTGTATGGAACTTCACGTTCGGACGGAGCTTGAAAACGTATTCCTTGCCATCTTCGGAAACAGTCCAGCTCTCTGCCAAACCCGCGACCGGCTTGGTGGTGCCAGGTTCGAACTCGAGAAGACGGCTGTAGACCGGGTGCGCAGATGCGTCAAAGGTCGTGCCGGCAGTGTAGAGCCCCGGGTCGAAGCCTTCTGGTGAGCCTTCCGAGCAGAAGACGAAGGTCTTCGCGCTTGCAGCGGTGGAAAGGAAAGACGCCGCGAGCAAGGCCGCAGCAAAACCGAGTTTGGATCTCATCGATGATATCTCCCATCGGCAACAGGACGTTATGCTATTGCCGTTTTTGTGAACCTGAATACGCGCCCGCTGTTCAACTTATTGTTTTGTCGCGCAATCCCTGACAAGAGTGACCTATACCGCAATTCTTCGCGTCTACCCCACCTTAAAGCGGGGGAACCGTTTTCGCCATTGCGGTACGGATACCTGTCATATCCATTAGTCCACCCTTGTAAAGATGGCCCGGCCATCACAAAGCCGCTAAAGCGCCATATTTTGTAAACTCGCTCATATTTGAAAAGCTTATCCTCTCTATGGGAAATTTTATTGCGCGATGCATGCGGTGCAGCAAAAAAGTAGCGCAACTCCGACAGGAGGAAGAATTGTTTTCCACACCCCTTCCTTGAACGTAAAAAGCCGATCACTTGGATCGGCTTCTCGAGTCGCATTTCCATTAGGGAATTGCAATTTTCACTGAGCCCGCCAGGCTGCCACAGCCTGTGGTTTAACCGTGCGCTCACCCAAGAGAAAGTCAACGCCCTGTGGTGCCTCCCAATCTTCCGAGCCATAGTTGAACACGAAGACAATGTCGCCTCTCCGGCGCAGGCGGATATGATCCGGCACTTCGGTCATGGCAAGGCAGGCTTCAAGTGCAGCCAGCTTCATGGTCGCTGTCAGCAAGGCCTCGTCCGGCCAGCAGGCGAGGTAGTGCACCTTGCCTTTTCGCGTCAATGCAGCATCGCCATTGTCAAATGTCGCAACGATCTCGGCTGAGGTCTGGAGATATTCCCGCCAGCGGGTCCCCTCACCTGTAACCTGACCTGATACGGAATGCGTAACGCCCGGGCGCAATGTGGAAACCTGGTAGACGCGATTGCCGGTCATCTCTGCAATCGGGCCAGGCGGCAGGTTTTCGGGCAGCTTGAAGTTCCGGTCGCGGGAACCGCTTCTTGCGCCAATGAGAACGACGCCATCCGCCTTATCAAGTGCGTCCTGTGCAGGTCCGTCAATTTCGGTCATGCACGGAACAAGTACGAGGGGGTAGCCTTCCACAGAACCACCGGGTCTGACGAAATCAACATCAAGACCAAGCCGGCGCGCTGCCTCATACCAGCGGAAGCAGAGTTCCTCATAACGGAAGTCCTTTGCCTGTGGCTGAATGTTCGTTGTCCAGTAGCTCTGGTAATCGAAGACGAGTGCGACTTGCGCCTTGCCCGTTTCGGGCAGGCTGCCGAGTGCCGCCAGTTCTTCGGCCACCTGCTTTGCTTCCAAGCCGCCCGGGGAAAGCTCGTCCAGCCCAGCGAGATTCAGGCCCGCATGCATCTGCTCCTGGGCAAACATTGCCTGGCGCCAACGGAAATAACTCACGACCTCCGCACCATGTGCGAGCGCTTCCCAGGTCCAGAGCCGCACCATTCCCGGTTTGGGAACAGGGTTCCAGGGCGCCCAGTTCACCGGCCCGGGTTGCTGCTCCATGACCCAGAAACGACCACGGCCAACACCGCGATAAAGATCATGATGGAAGGGGGCGATATCCGGATGCGATGTCTCGGCCCAGCGATTGCGCTCTGCTTCGGAGAACGGGAATTTCTCGACGAAGCCGATCGGATAACTATCCCAGGAGGCAAGATCGAGGTTGTCTGCCACCTTGAAATGATCGAAATCCAGGATGAAGCCCATGAAATTATGGGTGATCCAGCGGTCTGGCGAGTGCTTGCGAATGATATCGCACTGCATTTTATCGTAGGCGGCCACCTGATCGGACTGGAAGCGCCAGAAATCCAGCCGTGCCGCAGGGTTAGGCTCTGTCACCGTCAGGTTCGGCAGGGCAACCTCATCGAAACTGCCAAGCTCCATGGACCAGAAAACCGAGCCCCAGGCTTCGTTCAATTTGTCGGGTGTCTGGTAACGGAGGCGCAGCCACTGCTTGAATGCCTTCAGATCCTCTGGCCCCCAGGATCGGATTGTATCATGGCAGCCGTATTCGTTATCGGTCTGCCATCCCACGAGGCCCGGATGTTTTCCGTAGCGCTTCGCAACGATCTCGACGATACGCGCACTTTCCTGCCACCAGGTCTGCGAGGAAAAGGTATAATGGCGGCGCGAGCCAAAGCCGCGCGGATTGCCATCCTTGTCATAGGGGATGATATCCGGACACTCATCTACCAGCCATTTCGGCGGTGTGGCAGTGGGGGTGCCCAGCACGATCTTCAGACCGGCCTTGGCCAGCACATCCATGGCGCGGTCCAGCCACTCGAACTGGAACTCACCGCGCTTCGGTTCAAGTCGCGACCATGCAAATTCGCCAATGCGGACGAAAGTAATGCCGAGTTCCCGCATGCGCCGGGCATCTGTTTCCCAGCGCGATTCATCCCAATGTTCAGGGTAATAGCATACGCCCAGCATTATCGTGTCAGATCCCCATTGATGACGGCCTGGCCGTCCTTGTTGAACAGATGGCAAGCCCTGGCGTTGATGCCGATTTTCAAGGTCTCGCCCGGTTTTGCTCCGGCAAGACCGTCAGCTTTGACTGCGATCTCGCTGCCATCCGCCAATGTCAGGAAGAACAGAGTTTCTGACCCCAAATACTCCGCCAAGCGCACCGTGCCTTCAATCGTGGTTTCTCCGCTGCCATTTGCATCAATGTGCTCTGGCCTCAGACCGAGCGTCATGGTGCCGGGAGCGATTGATTTGCCTTGCGCATCAAGCGTAGCCTGCCCCCCCGGCAGCTTGACTACGACAGTTCCCTTCTCACCCGCAGAGACATCAACCTGAAGAAAGTTCATTTTCGGCGAGCCGATGAAGCCTGCGACGAAAAGGTTGTTGGGCCGATGATAAAGCTCCAGCGGCGAGCCCACCTGCTCAATCTTGCCGGCGGAAAGAACAACGATCTTATCGGCCATGGTCATGGCTTCCACCTGATCGTGGGTCACGTAGATCATGGTTGCTTTCAAGTCCTGATGCAGCTTGGAAAGTTCCGACCGCATCTGCACGCGTAATGCTGCATCCAGGTTCGAAAGCGGCTCATCGAAAAGGAATACTTCCGGGTTACGGACAATCGCACGGCCAATGGCCACACGCTGGCGCTGGCCGCCCGAAAGCTGGCCTGGCTTGCGCTGAAGAAGCGCATCCAGTTGCAGCATCTTGGCTGCCATGGCCGTGCGCTCAGCAATCAGGCTTTTCGGATGACCCGTCATCTTCAGGCCAAAGCCGATATTTTCCGCCACCGTCATATGCGGATAGAGCGCATAGGATTGAAACACCATAGCCACGCCGCGCTCAGACGGACCGACATTTGTCATGTCCTTGCCGCCGATGGCAAGCGAGCCGGAGGTGATATCCTCAAGTCCCGCAATCATGCGTAGCAGCGTGGATTTTCCACAGCCGGAGGGACCGACGAACACGCAGAACTCACCATCCTTGACGTCTAGGTCCACGCCTTTGATGACACTGAGTGCACCGAATTGTTTTTTGACGTTACGAAGGCTGACATCAGCCATGGCTTTCGCCTCCTTCCATGGGTACGATTTCCAGCAGCAGTGCGCTTTCGGGGCGCAACATGGGCAAGGGCAAGCCCGCATGAACGGCGCTGACCAGATCGAAAGCCACCTCGCCTGCTAGGAGTTTTTTCTGTCCATCTGAAATGCGAATGAAATCAGGCTCCGCAGGCAAAACGGTCTTCACCTGCCACTTACCGCCCTGTTGCAACAGGGTCTCCGGCAGCTTGAGCGGCATGGGTTGCTCGGCAACCATTTGCGGTCCTTGGGCCACGAAAAGAAGAACATGGTCCTCCTTCGTCGCACCCCAGACATAGCGGCCGTCAACGGGGTCGAACTGGAAACTGGCATTTGGCGCATGCAACAAATGGCGGAAGCGCTTGTATGCCTCGATATAGATCTTCAGCTCCCGGCGCTCATCGTCACTCAGCTCCAGAGGGTTCAGCTCCACGCCCATGTGATAGGCCATCGCAACGAGCGCACGGAACGACAGCGAGTGACGCCGCCCTGTCTGATGATTGGGGCTTGCCGATATGTGGCTTCCCAAAATCTCTGGCGGGACGAATAGCGAAGCCCCGCGCTGGATTTCCAGCCGCTCCAGCGCATCCGTGCAATCGGATGTCCAGACACGATGGGTTCGTGCAAGAGCGCCATAATCGATGCGACCGCCGCCCGAAGCGCAGCTTTCGATTTCCACATCAGGGTGCTTGGCACGCACGCGATCCATCAACGCATAAACGGCACGCGTCTGGCGCGCGATGGTGGCTTTGCCGTCACGTCCACCCGCATGGGTCAGATCGCGGTTCATATCCCATTTGATGTAGGAGATGGCATGATTGGCGAGAACCGCATCTATCTTACCAAAAATATGATCCGACACTTCGGGGCGGGTGAGATCAAGGACCAGCTGGTTGCGGGAGAGGAGCAGCGGCCTGCCTTCAACCTGCAAGGCCCAATCGGGGTGCGCGCGAAAGAGATCGGATTCCGGGTTGATCATTTCCGGCTCGAACCAGATACCAAACTGCATCCCGAGGCCGGTTACATGATCGACGAGAGGTTTCAGCCCATCAGGATACTTTCGAACGTCGATATCCCAGTCACCCAAACTGGTCGTGTCGTCGTCGCGCTTTCCAAACCAGCCATCGTCCAGCACAAAACGTTCGATACCCAGTTCCGCCGCCGCACTGGCCTGCGCTTTCAACGAATCCATCTGGTGATCGAAGTAATTGCCTTCCCAGGTATTCAAGGTCACGGGACGCGGTGACATCTTGCCCTTGGGCCAGCTGGTAAGTTCTTGCCGAACAAATGCGTGAAAATCAGCGCTGTCCGCACCGGCATAAGCCACCGGGCTTTCGTAGCTTTCGCCCCTCTTCAGAATGACTTCGCCGGGCTCGAACAACTCGCCGATATGGATCAGGCGTCTGCCATCATCCAATCGGTCGATAACGATTTGATGGCCTCCGCTCCAGCCGAGGGTAACGCCGAAGCGTTGGTCCGCCCCCTCGACAAAGAGCATCGGCAAACGATCGTGGGATGTGCGACCGCGCCGGCTTTCCTGCGACCAGATGCCGTTTGCGAGCATCTCAGTGCGCGTTTGGAACTCACGCCCCCACATGCCTGTGAAGGTTGTCAACGCGACATCGGCTGCATCAATCAGGAAGGTCCCTGCCATGCAGCGGTCGAGCTGATAATCCGCATCGCCGTCATTGGTCAACCGGGTCGACATGGAGATCAAACCAGAAGAATGGACCTTCAAATGAATGGTCAGCGAGAGTTTCGCAACCGGGTCCGTTCCAGAGAGCGTGCTTGTTTCACCCGAAGTGACGGCTGTCCAGTCACCAAATTGGGCTATGAAATCCCTGCCCTGGCGATGGCCCGCAATTGCCGGCCAGCCAAAGAAGCCCATGCCGCCGGTGGGCAGCAGGACCGCCGACGACACCGCCTCATCCATGCCATTGATACGGCTGGAACGTTCAATTTCGAACAAGGGATCAGCCGTGAGGCCCGCCTGACCGAAGCTTACGATTTCCGGCATGCCAAGTTCCGGCAGCCGCAAGGTGAGACCGAATGTCTCGAACTCCAGGTTTACAATCTGACTCATCCCTTAGTCGCTCCGAGGGTTAGCCCAGCAATGAAATGCTTTTGCATAAGGAAGAACATGGCCACCGGCGGCAGTGCCGCGATTATGGAACCGGCAGAGACGAGGTGCCAGGCGGCAACCCACTGACCGTTCAAAGCATACAGACCCGCTGTTACCGGCATGGCGTGCTGGCCTTGCACAAGCACTGTTGCCCAGAAGTAATCGTTCCAGACGAAGGTAAAGACGAGCACGGAAAGTGCGGCAATGGCGGGACGCATCAAAGGCAGCACGATGTAGCGGAAAATCCGCCATTCGGAGACACCTTCGACACGCGCAGATTCAATCAACGCAAATGGTAGACCCTTGATGAAGTTGCGCATGAAGAGCGTGCAGAACCCTGTCTGAAACGCCACATGAAAGAGTACGAGACCCAGCGTCGTATCATAGAGCCCGGCCTGCAGAGTGAGATCGCGCACCGGGACCATGAGGATCTGGAAGGGAATGAAGTTGCCCGCTACGAAAAGAAAGAACAGGAACAGATTGGCGCGAAAATTATAGACCGCCAGCGCAAAGCCGGTGAGGCAGGAGAGCGCCACTGCACCGACGACAGTCGGGATCGTCACCTTGAACGAATTCAGGATGTAAATCCCAATTGGGCTGTCGCGAAAGACCGCCGAATAATTTTCGACACCGGCGAAACCGGAAGGAATGCCGAAATAGTTACCAGCGGCCAAATCACTCGCTGGACGAACGGACGTAATGGCTACGCCGATGAGCGGTAGAAGCCAGACGATAAGGGCGATCGGGAGGATCACCTTGTAGCCGGTCTGCACCAGAGGGGAAGCTTTCTGAATCGGAGTCGGAAACATCAGTTGTTCCTTTCCTGCATCAGCATGCGAACGATGAACATGGTGATGAAAATCATCATAATAAGGAACAGAACCACGGCGATGGCCGCACCGTAGCCCATGCGGTAACCGTACTCCGAAAGCGCTTGTTCATACATGAAGTAGGAGAGCACCTGGCTGGAACCGTAGGGTCCGCCAGCGGTCATGATGGAGACCAGATCGAAGGAGCGCAGCGAACCGATGACCGTGACAACCATGGCAATGAAGGTCGCAGGGGCAAGTTGCGGCAGGATGACATACCACAGAAGCTTGACACCCTTGGCCCCATCCATGCGCGCAGCTTCAACCTGCTCTGGATTGATGTTGTTCAAGCCCGTCAGGTAAAGGATCATGCAATAGGCTGTCTGTGGCCAAAGACCTGCGGCAATGATGCCGTATGTCACATAGCGCTCGTCGGCCAGAATAGCGATCTGCTGGCCCGTCAACGTTTCGATCAGCTTTGAAAACAAGCCAAAATCTGGCGCGTAAAACCAGGTGAAGATCAAGCCAACCACAACCTGGCTCAGCACGAAGGGAAAGAAGAAAAGAGATTTATAGAGGCGTATTCCCGTCACCGTCTGGTTCAAAAACAGCGCCACCATCAATCCAGCCGGGATCGACAGCAGGTAAAGGACAAGCCAGAGAACATTATTCTTAAGCGAGACATAAAAGGACTCGTCGCCCAGCAACTCGGTGTAGTTGCCAATGCCGATCCAGACCTTTTCCCCCAGACCGTCCCAATCATGGAAACTGATCCAGATAGACTCAAAAATCGGCATGAGAACGTAGATCACGAACATCAACATGCCCGGCGCAAGAAACAGCCAGGGCGCAAACTTCCGCTGGTTCCGTTTCCAGTATCCGGAGGATGAAGAGACAGCCTCGGCCACGGCAGTACCTCAGTCTTTTAAGCACGATGAAGGATGGGACAGCCGCAGCTTTTTCAGCCGCGACTGCCCTCTTCCGGGAGGATTTGATATTATTTGTAGACGCGCTGGCGGATCTTATCGAGGCGAGCGAGAATGGCGTCGGCCTTATCCGGCTTGACCATGAATTCCTGGAAACCTTCCATTCCCGCCTTTGCCATATCGGCTGGGGCGTCACGGTCATAGAACTGGGCCAAGGCGTAAGCATTGGTCAGCATGTCGAAACCAGCGGCAAGAAACGGATCGTTGGATTTTGTTGCCTTGTTATTGATCGGCAACTGTCCAAGAATTGCGTTCATCTTCGTTTGGGTTTCGGGTTGCGCCAGGTAGGTCAGGAATTTCCTGGCGTCTTCTTTGTTCTTTGCACCGGCTGGAATGTGGAATGATTCCGTAGGTGCATCTTCCGCCATTGGCACATCGTTGATCTTCGGGAACTGCAGGAAGCCGATTTGTTCTTCCTTCAAACCACCATCCTTCATGGTAGCAACTGCAAAGTTGCCCATGAGATACATGGCAGCCCTGCCCTGAACCATCAGCGGAACCGCATCCTGCCAATCGATGGCAGCGTGGTTTGCATTGAAGTAACCAGGCTTGACCAGTTCAGCCCATTTTTCGAAAACAGCTTTCACCCGCGGATCGGTGTATGGCACCTTGCCATCCGTCAGCTCCATATGAAATTCATAGCCGTTGACGCGAAGGTTGAGATAATCAAACCACCCCGCCGCAGGCCAGAGCGCTTTCGTGCCGATTGTAAACGGTGTTATCCCAGCAGCCTTCAGCTTTTCGCAGGCCGCGATCAATTCCGCCCAAGTCTTCGGCGGCGTAATGCCCTGCTGCGCAAAGATATCTTTGCGGTAGTAGATGCCCCATTGGTAGGTCGAATAGGGAATGCCCCATTTCTTACCGTCGATTTCCATCGATTTGGTCGCCGATTTCAACTGATTGCTGAGATCGCCTTGAGCCCAGATATCGCTGACATCCGCAAACAGCCCGGCTTTGACAAACGGGGCCATGCGGTTGCCGGAATACCAGGACACAACATCCGGCGGATCGGCGGTCAGAAAGTTGCGGATCGCGGACTTGTAGCCCTCGTGATCGAAATTGTTCCACTTGACCTTGATATCCGGATGCGCGGTCTGGAAATCTGCGATGAGGGCCTCCATGGCCTTCTTCGGGGTTGGGTCCGATTGGTCGGAATTGATAACGAGTTCACCGGCAAAGGCCGTGGACAGCGTCATGGCATAACCAAGGGCTAGGCCGGTCATGACTTTCAGAGATTTCATCGAGTCCTCCCATTGGGCAAATGCTAAATGCATGCCACTTCATGCGTCTGCGTCCGCCTCTCCCGCAGACGCGTGTTGACATTGATGCAGGAAGCCGCAACTTTCCTCCGAAATTCCGGCTTAAAATTCCGAAATCCTAAGAATGGAGCCATACAGTGTCGAAACGCGCTGCCAATGTTAACCATCTTGGAGCAACACCTGCTCACCCGGAACATGATCCCTCACACCCTCTAGTGGTGTTCGGCGACCACCAGTTTTGTGCAGGCAACCTCATGGATGTGCGGCGCATGTCCGGGCCGCACATGCACAGCCAGATCGAGCTCAATTTTGTGCTTCGAGGGCGCATGGACTACTGGTTCGATGGTCGACAACTAACAATCGATGAAAACCGCCTTTGCCTGTTCTGGGGCATGATCCCGCATCAGGTGATCGATAGGGCAGAAGGTACTCAGTTCGTTTGTCTCTATATACCAATGTCGGTTTTGCTTGGCTTTCCCAGTCTCAGCCGGTTTCGCAATGCCGTGTTTCGTGGCGCAGTGATTGAAGCAATGGTCATGCAGAGTTGGGAAAGCGAAGTTTTCCAGCGCTGGCGCAACGAATTGTTGTCGGGCGATGCAGAGCTGATGGAAATCGTGCGTTCTGAATTGACGGCGCGCGTTATGCGCATCGAGCGAGAAGGCTGGCGTGACCTTCGTGAGCAGGGTGACGCCATAGCAAGCCTTGGCCAGCGCGATGCTGACTGGGTGGTGCATGTGGAAAAAATGCTTCGCTTTATCGGCGAAGGCGCGCTTGACAATATTTCCGTTGAGGACGTTGGCAAGGCCGCAGGTTTGCACCCAAACTACGCCATGACATTGTTTCGCAAAGCTGTCGGCATGACCATCAACCAGGCCATCATTCGTCACAGGCTGGATACGGCCCAGTCTCTACTGATTGCGACCGACCTTCCAATCACGGAGGTCGCCTATGAATCCGGCTTTGGCTCCCTCTCCACATTCTACGAAGCCTTTCAGCGCCGCTTCAAGGAAAAGCCCGTGCAGTATCGTCGCAGATTACGCCCTGCTTGATGACAAAGGATTTCCGGCTTCCCTCGCCCCATCGGCATCGGCGCCACTCTTGGGAAAGTTACGGGAAGACACTGAATGTGAACTCCACTGTTCGGATCATTTTTTTGCCATCTGCGTTAACGAACACATCTACCCATGGATTCGAAATAACCGCGATAATCGCGGCTGAACTACCCAAGGAGTGACCGCAATGAAAAAGACCCTCGCAGTCGTAATATCTGCACTGCCCATCATCGCAAGCACTGGCACGGCTTTCTCCGCCGATGCAGTTTCCCGTTACGACCGCGCTCCTGCCTATCAGGAACCGGATCAGCGAGGGGGCGTGCGAATCGGGTATCTCGATTGCACCATTGGCGGTGGCGTCGGTTACGTCCTGGGGTCGGCCAAGGAAGCAGATTGCGTGTTCCGATCTGCCATGGGCAGTGAACCACTGGACCGTTACACCGGCGTTGTCCGTAAAATGGGTGTGGATATTGGTTTCACCACCCGCGGACGCATGATCTGGGCGGTTTTCGCACCAACAGCAGGTTACCATCATGGTTCACTTGCGGGCCTTTACCAGGGTGCAACGGCAGAGGTGACCGTCGCGGCTGGCATCGGCACCAATATTCTCATTGGCGGAACGTCCGGCTCCATCCATCTACAGACGGTCAGCGTTCAGGGACAGCTGGGCCTGAACCTCGCGGCAACCGGGACCTCCATGACGTTGACGCCTGCCACCTAAACTGCGGTTTTTCGCAGCGATATGCACAACAGCAAGCGCCCGTATCTGCGGGCGCTTTTTTCATGACTGCGTTGCGCTTTAAGATCGGCGCGATTGCACAGTTTCGCCCTGCTCACGTCTAGTCATTGCTTCATCGATCTCGTACTCGCAGAGCCACGAACATAGTTTTGCTGAACATGCTCTAAATTGCTTGATTTAACCGGCAAGCTCGGCTTTGCATCCAGAAGCGACGGCTCCCCAAGGAAGCCGGCCTGATTCGACCCGAAGGACTAGTCATGACAGTGCTTGCCGAGAATGCCCGTAAACTGGCTGCCAACCTGATCGAACTCTATTCTGGAAAGCGCATCATGGCCGCGGTCGCGGGCGCACCGGGATCAGGCAAGTCCACCCTGGCGGAGGCTATTGTTGAGGAAATCAACCGCAAGCGTCCGGAACTCGCAGCCGTATTCCCCATGGATGGCTTTCATTACGATGATGCCGTACTGCAGCAAATGGGGCGGCTGGCGAACAAGGGCGCAATCGACACCTTCGATGTTCATGGCTTGCGCCATATGCTCCAGCGCCTGAAAGCAAATGAAGACGACACCGTAGCGGTACCCGTGTTCGATAGGTCTATCGAGATTGCTCGCGCGGGAGGACGCCTGATCAGCCACGATACCGGAATCATCGTTTGCGAAGGCAATTACCTTCTCATGCGGCAGGCTCCCTGGGACCGCTTGCACGCATGCTTCGACCTCAAGATCTTCGTGGATGTGCCAGTTGAGGAGCTTCGCCGCCGCCTGAGAGAGCGTTGGTTCTTCTACGGCCTGGATGAAGAAGGCATTCGCCGGAAGCTGGACGCGAACGACATTCCAAACGGCCTTGCCATTATTGAAGGAAGCGTCGAACCCGATATCCGCGTTCAGAACTAACCCCAAATAGAATTGAAAGACAGACTTATGACTGCTACCGCTTTGACCTGGGGGATTGCAGGATTGACGGCACTTGGCGTGGTAACGCGTCCTTTCCGTTGGCCGGAAGCGGTCTGGGCCGTCGCCGGGGCGCTATTGCTGTTCTGCCTTGGGGTGATCAATTCTGGCGAGGTTTGGACAGGCATCGCCAAGGGTTTCGACGTTTATCTGTTTCTCATCGGCATGATGCTTCTCTCAGAACTCGCACGCCGCGAAGGATTGTTTGATTGGGTGGCGGCGCTTGCGACGGCGCAGGCCAAGGGATCTGCCAAGCGGCTGTTTGTTTTGATCTACGCAGTCGGCGTTGTCGTCACCGTCTTCCTGTCGAACGATGCGACAGCGGTTGTGCTAACCCCTGCCGTTTATGCCGCCTGCCGAGCCGCAAAGGTGAAGGATCCCCTGCCCTACCTGCTGATCTGCGCCTTTATCGCCAATGCCGCAAGTTTTGTTCTTCCCATCTCAAATCCGGCCAATCTGGTCATTTTTGCCGGTGGAGAAATGCCGCCGCTTACCCGCTGGCTTGCAACTTTCCTGCTGCCATCGATCGTCGCGATCCTGGCAACCTTCGTCTGTCTCTATTGGACGCAGCGGAAAGCTCTGGCAGAAGATCAACTCGCGACACATGTCGAGCGTCCGGAACTGACCCATGCGGCACGACTTGCTGGAATCGGTCTCAGTCTCACTGCCGGTGTACTCGTTGCCGCCTCCGCTTTGCACATGGATCTTGGCATTCCCACATTCATTGCCGGCTGTATGACCACGGCGGGCGTGCTAATCCTCACGAGGCGGGGGCCGATGGAGGTAGTTCGCGGCATAAGCTGGAGCGTTTTGCCGCTGGTGGCCGGCCTTTTTGTTGTTGTGGAGGCGGTCAATAAAACCGGCCTCACGGCAATGCTGTCAGATCGTCTGGCGCTTCTTGCCGCGCAGTCCGAACCTGCCGCGATTGCTGTTTCCGGCCTCGGCGTGGCCATTGTCTCGAACCTCGTGAACAATCTCCCAGCTGGTCTCTTCGCGGGCAGCGCAGTCCAGGCTGCTCAGGTCTCCGACGCCGTCGCCGGTGCTGTTCTGATTGGAGTGGATCTTGGGCCAAATCTATCGGTCACGGGATCGCTTGCCACTATACTCTGGCTTTCCGCGCTGCGCCGGGAGGGCCTCCACATGGGTGCGTGGAGCTTCCTCAAGCTGGGTTTCGTTGTCATGTTCCCGGCGCTGATCCTGTCACTCGCAACGCTTGCCTTGCAATAATTCAGGCCTTGCGGAGCATCTCTATGATGCCGGAGAAGTCCTTCATGCCGTTTCCGGACTGTTCGAACTGGCGATACAGATCGGCCGCTGCCTGCCCCAGCGGCGTCTGCACGCTGACGCTGCTTGCAGCATCCTGCGAAAGAAGGAGATCTTTCAGCATCAGGGCAGCCGCAAAGCCCGGCTGGTAATCGCGATTTGCAGGAGAGGTCGCAACAGGGCCCGGTACCGGGCAGTAGGTGTTGACGGACCAGCATTGACCCGATGATGTTGAGATTACATCGAAGAGGGCCTGGTGGGTCAGTCCCAGCTTTTCGCCCAGGGCAAAGGCTTCACACGCTCCGATCATGGAAATACCGAGCAACATATTGTTGCAGATCTTGGCGGCCTGACCGGCACCCGGACCGCCGCAATGTACAATGCGCCGACCCATCGCCTGCAAAATCGGGTTAGCTGCGTCGTAAGCCTTCTGCTCACCGCCAGCCATAAAGGTCAATGTTGCCTGTGACGCACCGGAGATGCCACCCGAAACCGGTGCATCAAGAGAGTGGCATTTGGCATCGGCGGCAATCTCATGGGCCTTTCGGGCAGAATCAACATCAATGGTGGAGCAGTCTATCAGCAGCGTTCCGGCCTCAAGCATGGGCTTCAAATCGCCCCAGACAGAGAGAACGTGCTCCCCTTTCGGCAGCATAGTGATGACGACACTCGCCCCTGCAACTGCCGCGGCAAGATCTGCAGGACATGAAACCCCGGTTGCTTCTGCCGCCTGCCTGCTTTGCTCCGACAGGTCAAAGCCACGCACCTTATGGCCAGCCTTCACCAGATTAGCGGCCATCGGCCCGCCCATATTCCCCAAGCCGATAAATGCAATATCCGTCATGTCTTCTCCTCCGATACCGACTCTGGCTAGCGATTGTCTTCCAGGATCATGCTCGCCGCCTTCTCCGCAATCATGACCGTCGGCGAATTTGTGTTTCCTGAGGTAATAGTCGGCATGATGGAGGCATCCGCAATCCTTAATTTCCCGAGTGCACGCATCCGCAAACGGGGATCCACCACGCTTTGGGCATCGACGCCCATCCGGCAGGTGCCGACCGGGTGAAAGATCGTCGTGCCGATATTACCGGCGGCCTTCACCAGTTCCGCCTCTGTCTGAAAGTCAGGACCGGGCTTGTATTCCTCCGGGTGATAGCGCGCAAAGGATGGCTGCTTCACAATGTTTCGGGTCAGCCGTATTGCCGATGCGGCAACCGCCCTGTCGCTCTGCGTCGAAAGATAGCGGGGCTGAATAGCTGGTTGCTGAGCAAAATCGGGGCTCCGCAGATGAACGCTTCCACGACTATCCGGCCTCAAATTGCAAACACTGGCAGTAATGGCCGGAAAGCGGTGGACCGGATCGCCAAACTTGTCGAGTGAGACGGGCTGCACATGATATTGCAGATCTGGCGTTTCCTTTTCCGGACCGGATCTGGTGAAAATTCCGAGCTGGCTGGGCGCCATAGCCATAGGCCCTGACCGTTTTGTCAGATATTCGAGGCCGATCGCCATTTTGCCGAACAATGACGAAGCCTTTTCGTTCAAAGTCGGCACGCCTGTGACCTTGAATGTCAGTCGCAATTGCAGGTGATCCTGCAGGTTCTCCCCCACCTGATCCACCTCTTTCACCACCTCGACACCGGCTTGCTTCAGCACTTCGGCACGCCCTATCCCGGAGAGTTCCAGCAACTGGGGGGAGCCGATTGCGCCAGCGGCAAGAACAGTTTCACGCCGCGCAAGAAACCTTTGGCTCTGCCCATTGACCAGAACCTCAACCCCTTGAACCTCGCCATTCTCGATGATGAGTTTCTTCGCCTGCGCTTTGGTCAAGACCCTCAAATTGCCTCGCCGCATGGCAGGGCGCAGAAAAGCCTTCACGGTGTTCCAGCGGATACCGGAACGCTGATTGACGTCGAAGTAGCCAGAGCCCTCATTCGTACCACGGTTGAAATCTTCCGTGGTGGGAATACCTGCTTCGAGCGCCGCCTGCTGAAAGGCATCCAGCACCGCCCAGCGAACGCGCGCCTTCTCGACACGCCATTCACCGCCCTCGCCGTGCATTTCATCCTTGCCACGGTAAAAATCTTCGGATTTACGGAAGAGCGGCAGCACGTCATCCCATCCCCATCCGGTGCAACCCATCTGCCGCCACTGATCGTAATCGCGAGCCTGGCCGCGCATATAGATCATGCCGTTGATGGAAGAACATCCGCCCAGAACCTTACCTCGCGGGTAATTGAGGGATCGTCCGTTCAGTCCTTCTTCGGGCTCCGTCATGAAGCACCAGTCGGTGCGCGGATTGTTGATGCAATAGAGGTAGCCCACCGGAATGTGGATCCAGTGGTAGTTATCGTTCCCCCCCGCTTCCAGCAGGAGCACCTTATTCCTGCCATCTGCGGAAAGACGATTGGCGAGAACGCATCCGGCGGTACCGGCGCCCACTATAATATAATCAAAATTGTCCATGACTTGGCTCGTTTGAAATCAGGCGCTGGCCTCAAAGCCAGCGCGAGAGGCCGAATTTCCGGCCGAAGCGTGAAGCTGCCAGTTCGCCAATCAGGCCCCGCCGGAAGAGAAGAACGCAGACCATGAAGACGACGCCGGTAATGATCGTGACTGGAAAACCTGTGGTCGCAAGATAGTTGCCGAGCATGACGACGATACCCGCACCGATGACCGGTCCGACCATTGTGCCGATGCCGCCGAGCAGGGTCATGAGGATCACCTCCCCGGATGTTTGCCAGGAAACATCCGTCAAGGTGGCAAACTGGAAGACAAGCGCCTTTGTGGCTCCCGCCAATCCGGCAAGCGCTGCAGACATCACAAAGGCGCCCAGCTTGTAGCGGGCCACAGAATAGCCCAGCGATGTGGCCCGCAACTCGTTCTCACGGATGGATTTCAGGATCATCCCAAAGGGCGAATGAACGAAACGCCAGACCATGAAAACGCCGATCAGAAAGATCGCCACCACGGTGTAGTACATAGCCAGTGGATCGCTAAGATCGATCAAGCCGAACAGATGACCACGCGGAACGGACTGAATGCCATCCTCTCCATGCGTGAACTCAGCCTGCAGGCAGAAAAAGAAGAACATCTGCGCCAGCGACAGGGTGATCATCGAGAAATAGATCCCTTGGCGGCGAATGGCGAAGAAGCCCATCACGAGGCCGAGAAAGGCACCGCCCGCGACGCCGACGAATATGCCCAGCTCCGGCGAAAAACCCCATTCCTTCACCGCATGGGCGGTAAAATAGGCGGCACCTCCAAAGAAGGCAGCGTGGCCGAAAGAGAGAAGACCCGTATAGCCGATCAACAGGTTGAAAGCGGCTGCGAACAAGGCAAAGCACAGCACCTTCATGACGAACACCGGGTAGAAGAAAAGCGGTGCGGCAAGAAGTGCGGCGAAACCAAGCGCTATGGCCAGGCGGCGGGCATTGATTTCGCTTCTGGTCATGCCTTGCTGTGCGGGTCCATCCGAAGGAACAGTCGTTGTATGAATGCCGGTCATGTGTTCACTCCCGCCCGAACAGTCCGGCTGGCCGGACAAGCAGTACAAGGGCCATGATTACGAAGATCACCGTGTTGGATGCTTCCGGATAGAAGACTTTGGTCAGCCCTTCCGTGATACCCAGAAGGTAACCGGTGACGATCGCCCCAAGGATCGATCCCATCCCGCCCACGACGACCACCGCGAAGACAACAATGATGATGTTGGACCCCATTAATGGCGAGACCTGATAGATCGGTGCGGCCAGAACGCCAGCAAAGGCGGCAAGAGCCACGCCCAGCCCGTAAGTCAGTGTCAACAGCACCGGCACATTGACGCCGAAAGCCTGAACCAGGGTGGAATTTTCCGTTGCCGCTCTCAGGTAAGCACCAAGCTTGGTTTTCTCGATCGCAAGCCACGTGCCGATGCACACAACCAGCGAGGCAACCACCACCCAGCCGCGATAATTGGGAAGAAACATGAAGCCGAGATTTGTGCCGCCTGCCAAGGATGGTGGCGTGGCATAAGGTTGTCCGGATGCGCCATAATAGTATCGGAAGATACCTTCCAGCGTCAGCGCCAGACCGAAGGTGAAAAGCAGGCCATAGAGCGGATCAAGGCCATAAAGCCTGCGCAGAAAGAAGCGTTCCACCACCGCACCGAATACGCCGACGATGAGCGGTGTCAGAACAAGTGCTGGCCAGTAACCGATGCCTGCAAAATGCAGCAGCAGATAGGCGGTGAATGCGCCCAGCATGTACTGGGCACCATGGGCGAAATTAATCATGCGCAGCAGGCCGAAAATAATAGCAAGCCCAAGCGATAGCAGCGCATAGAAGGAACCATTGATCAAGCCGATCAACAACTGTCCCAAAAGTGCGGGAAGCGGTACACCAAACACCATCGTCATGGCTCAGACCCCCAGAACTTTATGAAGTTCATCCATGCGCTGGCCAAGTTCAGACACAGGAAACTCCGATTGAATCTGCCCGTGATCCATCAGGTAGAACCGATCTGCGACGCGGCTGGCAAACCGGAAGTTCTGCTCCACCAGAAGCACGGTGATCCCCCTCTCCTTCAAGCGGATCAGCACATCGCCGATACGCTGTACGATCACCGGCGCAAGTCCTTCCGTCGGCTCATCCAACAGCAGCATTCGAACGCCGGTTCTCAAGATGCGGGCAATCGCCAGCATCTGTTGCTCACCACCGGAAAGCTTTGTGCCGCTGCTGTTGCGCCGTTCATGCAGGTTTGGGAAGAGTTCGAAGATCTCGTCGACACTCATGCCGTTCTTGGCAATCTGTGGCGGCAAGAGCAGATTTTCCATCACACTCAGGCTTGCGAAAATGCCGCGCTCTTCCGGCACGAAGCCCAGCCCGTGACGCGCCGTCTTGTGCAAGGGAACAGGAAGCATATCCCGATCCGCGAAGCGAAGCGTTCCCTTTCTCTGACGGATGATGCCCATGATGGTGCGAAGCGTCGTGGTTTTTCCAACGCCATTGCGGCCTAGCAACGTCACCGTCTCGCCTTCTCGAATCTGCATGTTGACGCCGTGCAGAACGTGGCTTTCGCCATACCAGGCGTTCAGATCGCGGATATCCAGTAATGCCGCCATCCTAATCCTCCTCCCGGCCCATATAGGCAGTGCGCACCTGCGGGTCGCGGCTTACGGTTTCGTAATCGCCAGCGGCCAGAATTTCGCCACGCTGGAGAACCGTCACACGGTCGCAAATGTCTGCCACGACAGAAAGATTGTGCTCCACCATCAAAACGGCGCGCGTTCTGGCGACGTTGCGGATCAGGCCTGCAATGGTGGCAATATCCTCCTGACCCATGCCGGCCAGTGGTTCATCCAACAGCAGAACCTTGGGATCCAGGGCCAGTGTGGTGGCGATTTCCAGCACACGCTTTCGCCCGTAGGAAAGATCCGCAGCGAGTGCATCTCGTTCCCGCGTAAGGCCAACGGTTGCAAGAAGACCTTCAGCTTTGCCCGTCAATTGGTCGAGCGCGGACATTGGCCGCCAGAACTGGTGAGCCAAGCCGTTCGGGCGTTGCAAGGCAACGCGAACATTGTCGAGAACAGTCAGATGCGGAAAAACGGCCGAAATCTGAAAAGATCGCACCAGCCCCATGCGCGCCACACGATCCGCCGGGGTGGCGGTGATGTCCTGTCTCATCAGGCTAATGCGGCCTGAGGTGGGCTGCAAGAACTTGGTCAGCAGGTTGAACACCGTGGTTTTACCGGCCCCGTTTGGGCCGATAAGAGCGTGAATTTCACCCTGGTACACGTCGATATCGACATTGTTGACCGCTAGAAATCCACCGAAGCGACGGGTGAGGCCGCGCGCGGAAAGAACCGCGTGCGCCGTCACAGGAGAGGCTGATGCAAGCATGATCGATCTCGTTTACTTGACGAGATTGCAGCCGCTCTTGGCGGGATCGAGATAGGCTTGCTTGCCGGGGATCGTGGCCAGCACGTTGAAGTAATCCCACGGCTTCTTGCTATCGCCGGGCTTCTTCACTTCCAGCAGATACATGTCGTTGAACATGCGGCCATTCGGCCCAACCGTACCATTCGCGGTAAAGGCGTCGTTCACCGGCATCTCATGCAATTGCTTGGCCACCGCTTCCGTTTCGTCCGTACCCGCCTTCTGAACGGCCTTCAGGTACTGGAGAACCGCCGAATAGGTCCCCGCCTGGATCATGTTAGGCATCTTGCCTGTGCGTTTCATGTAGCGTTCGCCAAACTCGCGGCTCTTGTCGTCACGATCCCAGTAGAAGCCTTCCGTCAACGTCAGCCCCTGGGCTGCTTCAAGCCCCAGACCATGCACTTCCGCCAGGGTGAAAAGCAGGGCCGCGAGGCGCTGTCCACTCTGCGTAATACCGAATTCCGCCGCCTGCTTGATGGCGTTCTGGGTATCAGCACCGGCATTGGCGAGACCTACGACATTAGCTCCGGAGGACTGGGCCTGCAACAGGAAGGAAGAGTAATCGGCGTTGCTGAGCGGGTGACGCACCGACCCCACCACTTCACCGCCATTTGCCTTTACGAAATCAGAAGTCTGTTGCTCGAGCGAGTAACCGAAGGCATAGTCGGCCGTCAGGAAAAACCATTTCTTGCCGCCCTGCTTGACGAGTGCCCCACCCGTGCCAACTGCCAGAGCGTGGGTATCGTAAGCCCAATGGAAGCCGTAAGGGCTGCACTGTTTTCCGGTCAGTTCCGTCGTTGCAGCACCGGTGACAATATCAATTTTCTTCTTTTCCTTGGCAATGGCCTGAACAGCCAGCGCAACGGAGGAAGTGGTGAGCTCCATGATCGCATCAACCTGGTTCGTATCGAACCACTGACGCGCGATATTGGACGCGATATCGGGCTTGTTCTGGTGATCGGCATCCACAATCTCAATGGGCGAATCCAACACCTTGCCGCCGAAATCCTCGACAGCCATTTTGGCCGCCTCGACCGAGCCCTTCCCGCCAAAATCTGCATAGACGCCGGACTGGTCATTCAAGATGCCGATCTTGACTTTGCCATCACTGGCAGATGCAGCAAGCGCAATGGACGTGCTGGCGAATAGCGCCGCCATGGATGCGATGATTGTACCGCGCATTTCATTATCCTCCCAAGATAACGCGAAGCTCTTACAAGCCTGTGCAAAAACTGGCAGCAGACCCTCCTCAAAGTCCGCACGCCGGGTGCCATGTTTCTCTTAAAAATACGCTTGCGCAAGCGATTGAGCGGGATAATTTCAAACAGGCTCTGTTCATTTTTGCACAGAACTTGAGGAGGAGTGATGAGCAAGCCCCATTTCACCTGGGATGATCTGCAATTCTTTCTGGCTGTTGCACGCTCCGGCCAGCTATCGACGGCCGCAAAGAAACTGCGGACAAGCCATGCAACGGTTTCCCGTCGCATTGATCGGCTGGAATTTGCGCTGAGGGTCAAACTCTTTGAACGTAACCCGCGCGGCTATGTGCTGACGCAGGTAGGGCAGCGATTCGTGGAAACAGCCGAGCGCGTGGAACAGGAAACGGAGCGCTTGCAGGCAGAGCTGGCTGGCAGTGGTCCGGCGCAACAGGGTGTGGTGCGCCTTTCCGCCCCGGAAGGTTTCTCCAACTTCTTCCTGGCCCGACATTTCAGCAAGTTGTCAGAGCGCCATCCGAACATGTCTCTCGAACTGGTCACGATCCAGCAGATTATGGCTCTATCAAAAAAGGAAGCGGATCTGGCAGTGGTGCTCGATCCGCCGAAGGCGGGGCCATATCACGTGGAAAAACTGACCGATTACGCGCTTCAGATCTATGCCAGCCACGACTATGTGGCGCGATACGGCGCACCGCAGAGCCGGGATGAACTGCTAAATCACAAGTTCATCGGCTATATTCAGGACATGATCTTCGCACCGGGCCTCGACTATCTCGGCGACATTCACCCCAAGATCCAGCCGGGCCTGCAAAGTTCCAGCATCTTCGCTCAATTGACCGCCACCCGGAACGGGCTCGGGCTCTGCGTTCTGCCCTTTTTCATTGCCCGCCAGTATGCAGATTTGCAGCCGGTATTGAACCAGATGAAGCTCGACCGTCACTATTGGCTGGTCTGCCATAATGATCTGGTTCAGTCTGGCCGCATTCGTTCGATGATCGCTTTCCTGCGGGATATCGTCGCCGCCGATCAGGAGCAGTTCCTCTCCAACGGCCTCACGCAAAGCCGTCGCAGAGGAACGGGCTGATCTCACCAGTTTTCGAGAATGGCCTGATTGACCTTGTCTCTCCAGGGGCGAGCCTTCGTGAGCGCGTTTGGAAACAGTCCTGCAATGTCAAAGAAGGGGGCGGAAGCATCGGCTGCATCCATTCGCGATACCGCCTCCAACACCTCAGTGCGGCGCGGATCGTCCAGATCGCCACGCTTGCGCACCGCCGCCATCCAGACCCCGACCGCATAGGCCGTTGCCGCTCCATCCCCGCCCTGCGCTAAGGCATCCACTGCGGGTAACAACAGGCGTTGCGGCAGTTTCTGCGTTGTATCCAGCGAAATCTGGAGATTGCGATGGGCAATGGTCGGGTTGGAAAAGCGCGCCAGAAGCTCTTCGATATAGGCGGGCAGATCAATGCCTGGCACCGGATCCAAAGTGCTCACCACGCCCTGCATATGCTGCCTGGCCTTCTGCGCCAGGTCCGGCACTGCCATGACATCGCGGATGTACTCGAGGCCGGCCAGGATGCCCAGATGCGCAAGCAATGTGTGCGAGCCGTTCAGCAAGCGCAGCTTCATTTTTTCATAGGGTTCAACATTGCCGGTGAAGAGTGCGCCACCCGCTTCCCATGCCGGTCGCCCGTCAACGAAATGATCCTCGATCACCCATTGCAGGAAGGGCTCGGTGTCGAGCGCCAGGGCATCGGAAACACCCAGAAGCCTCTCGGCCCGCTCTCGGGTCTCTTGCGTCGCGGCAGGCACGATCCGATCCACCATCGAGCTGGGAAAGGCCCCTTCCGCTTCAATCCACTTCGCCAATTCCGGGTCTCGCTCGCTTGCCATTTCCACGACCAGACGGCGGATAACCTTGCCATTGGAGGGCAGGTTATCGCAGCAGAGGACCGTATAGGGAGGAAGACCCGCCTGTTTGCGCCGGGCGAGACCTTCAACAAGGAAGCCGAGCGCGCCAATCGGCGAATGCGGCGACGAAAGATCCGCAGAGACCGCCGGGTGAGCGCGATCAAGCCCGCCAGTGACAGGGTCGAGGCCGTAGGCCTTTTCCGACACCGTCAACGTCACCACACGGATTTCCGGTCTTGCCAGAGCATGCAGAACAGCTTGCCTGTCATTGGCCGCGCACATCCATTCGACCGTGGATCCGATCACTTCCGAGCTGTCTCCCGCTTCGCTGCGCACAGTGATGGAATAGAGCCCGTCCTGCGCTTGCAGCGCCTCCACGGGTTCCGGTGAGCGCAAGTTGACAGCAACGATGCCCCACGGCCCGAAAGCGGCTTCCAGTGCCCGCTGTGTATAGACAGCCTGATGGGCACGATGAAACGCACCAAGCCCGATATGGACGATCCCGGGTGTCAGCTGCTTGCGATCGAAACCCGGTTGGCGGACCTGCGGAGAAACAACAGCCGCATCAGACAATCTTTCCATTTCAATTCCTCAGTCCATAATGCGGATGCGCCAGCGTTCGTTCGATACCGCGCAGTTCGGCAAGTCCCTTCAGACGCCCAATGGCCGGATAGCCGGGTTGAGCCTGACGCACCAAATCATCGAGAATCTCCTGCCCGTGATCCGGGCGCATGGGGATGCGGTGATCGACACGACCGGCTGCTCGTCGCCGCGCCTCTTCGGCCAGCAATTCGGCAATGACGGCCACCATATCTGTCCCGCCTTCCAGATGTTCGTCCTCGAAAAAGGAACAGGGCAAATCGTCCGTATCGCGTGTCACATTCCGAAGGTGGACAAAATGGATGCGGTCGGCGAAACGGCGCGCCATAGCGGGCAGATCATTATCTCCACGCGCCCCAAGCGAGCCGGTGCAGAAGGTCATGCCATTGGCGCGGCTATCCACCTGCTTCAGCATATGTGCATAATCCTCTGCCGTAGACAGGATGCGCGGCAGGCCGAGCAGCGGCCACGGCGGATCGTCCGGATGGGCGCAAATGTTGATACCAACCTCTTCCGCAACAGGCGTGACTTCAGATAGGAAGTCCACGAGATGCTGTTGAAGGCGCTCCCTCCCGATGCCCCGATAGGCGCGGAGTTTTTCCAGGAGCTGATCCAGCGTGTAACCATCCGCAGAGCCGGGCAGGCCCGCCCCTATGTTTTTGCCCAAGGCTGCAATTTTGGCATCCGACATCGTCGAGAATGATCGAGCCGCGTCTTCCCGCAGTGGCTCGGGATAATCCTCCTCAGCACCCGGACGTTTTAGGATAAAGAGGTCAAAGGCAACAAACTCCGCCAGATCGAAGCGCATGGCCTTGGCCCCATGGCGCGTATCCCAGCGCAGATCGGTGCGTGTCCAATCCAGCACGGGCATGAAATTATAGCAGACGGTTTTGATGCCTGTGTCGGAAAGCCGCCGTAGCGTTTCCTGCCAGTTCTGCACATGACGCCGCCAATCCGCAGTTTGCGTCTTGATCTCTTCGGAGACCGGCACACTTTCCACCACATCCCAAACGAGGCCGCCCTGTTGGATTTCCGCATGTCTGCAGGCAATATCCTCGATGGGCCACACTTCACCGGTGGCAATGTGATGCAGCGCGCTGACGATACCCTCCGCACCCGCTTGCGCGGCATCGCGCACACTCACCCTGTCGATGGGTCCGAACCAACGCCATGTATGTCTCATCTTTTATCCTCGGCCATGACTATCAGCGGTCCAGTAAAATCTGGACCTTGCAAGCGACGCTGCGATCTCCCGCCTGCTCGAATGCCTCAACGGCGTGCTGCAACGGGAAACTGTGTGAGATAATGGGTCTGACGTCGATCTGGCGCGAACCGATCAACGCCACGGCTTCCGCAAACTCCGCATGAAAGCGCTGCGAGCCCCGCCATACGACCTCCTTGCCCACAAGCGCGTTCAGGGGAATGGTTACGTCACCGGTCACGCCGACCTGCACGATGGTACCCCGCGGCCGGATCGCGGCAAAAGCAGATCTCAATGCCGGTGCAGCTGCGGAACAATCAAAAACCACGTCCACCTGCCCTTTGTCCCGCTGCCACTCAGCAAGACCGTCAGGATTGCTGGCAACATTGACGGTCCTGTTCGCGCCCATCGCAGCTGCGCGCGACAGTGCAGTATCGGATAGGTCCGTCACAATCATGGTCGCCGCACCGGCGTGCCGTGCAGCGGCAATCGTCAGCAATCCAATCGGACCTGCGCCGGAGACAAGCACTGTTTTCCCACCGAGGTCACCTGCCTGCCTGACCGCGTGCAGGCAAACCGCGAGGGGTTCAGCACAGGCCGCCTCTGCTGCAGTGACATCGCCGTCTATCGGATGGCATTGGGGAGCACCAACAATCAGATACCGACGAAACAACCCGTTTTCATGCGGCATGCGCATGGCAGACCCCATGAACCGCATGTTCAGGCAGTGTATGGGAAGCTGTGAGCGGCAATATTCACATTGGCTGCAGGGCTGGCTTGGGTTCACGGCAACGAGTTGCCCGATAGCAAGATTATCGACCCCCTCTCCAAGTGCTGCGACACAACCGGAGGCTTCGTGACCTACGATGATCGGCTCTCGCACCCGCACCGGGCCAAAGCCGCCATCCTGATAATAGTGAAGGTCGGAGCCACAGATGCCGCCCACCTGCATGGCAAGCAGAACTTCCCCGGCGCGCGGTTTTTGAACGGTCTCCGCCTCGATCCTCGCATCGCCTTGACCATGCAGGCGCACTATCTCTGAGAGCATCTGAAGCCTCCTTTCATCGGATCAATCCGAGCTGGGTTGGCAGCCATAGAGTAATGGCCGGGACGAAAGTGATCAGCAACAGCGCCATCAGGAGCGGGATCATCCAGGGCAGGATGGCGAGTGTCGTTCTCTCCACGGAGAGTTTCGATATTCGCGACAGCACAAAAAGCACCATCCCGACCGGAGGTGTCAGCAAACCAATCATCAGGTTAAGCGTGATAATCAAACCCAGATGAACTGGATCGATGCCGTAGCGTGCCGCCACTGGCATCAGAATGGGAACGAGAATGCTGATTGCAGCAATCGTGTCGAGAAACGCGCCGACAATCAGCAGCAACACATTCACGATGATGAGGAAGGTCCACCATTGATCCGTCAACCCGAACAGAAAATCGGAGAACAATTGCGCTGCCTGACTGACCGTGAGCAACCATGCGAAGATTGAGGCAGCGGTAACGATGAACAGCACGGATGCGGTTGTTTCAATTGTATCGAAAGAGGCCTTGGCAAGCGTGCGCCATGTCATCGTGCGGTAGCGCACCAGACCGAGGAAAAGAGACCAGAGCACGGCAGCCACCGCTGCTTCCGTTGGAGTGAACCAGCCCATGGTCATGCCGCCAATCAGCAGAACCGGCGTCATGAGCGCCATGACGGCGGAAAAATCGAAGTACCAGTCGAGCGCAATCAGCACGGCCAATCCGATCAGAACGGCCACATTGACGGACAATCCTGCCAGGATCAGCAGGTAAATGGCCGCTGGGAAAGCGAGCACGATGAAAACCTCAAAGGAGGCGGCCAGCAATTGGCGCAGTTCAAAAGGCGTATCCGATCCCCAGCCCTTTCGCCGTGCGAAAATATAGACCGTCAACATCATGAGTGCCGTCATGACGACACCCGGAATGATGCCTGCCATGAAGAGCGCACCGATGGATGCATTGGCCATCATGCCGTAGATCACGAAAGGCAGGGATGGCGGGAAAATCGGACCAAGCGTAGCAGACGCCGCTGTCACACCCACCGCAGCCTCCACCGGATAGCCATGATCCTTCATGGCCTTGATCTCAATGGTGCCAATTCCAGCCGCATCGGCCAACGCCGTTCCCGACATGCCGGAAAAGACCACCGAGCCGATGATATTGACCTGTGCAAGGCCGCCTTTCATCCAGCCCACAAGCGCCAGGGCGAACTTGTAAATGCGGCCCGTCACACCCGCGATATTCATCAGGTTTCCGGCAAGAATGAAGAAGGGAACCGCAATCAGTGGAAAGCTTTCAACGCCCGCGATCATTCGCTGGGCGGCAATGATGTCCGGCGCGACATCATAGATGACAAGGTAGAGCAGCGAAGCAACAGCCATCGAGACCGCTACCGGCGTTCCGATGATCAGAAGAATGAGAAATGAACCGATCAGCAGGAGCATGCTCAGATGCCTCCCGAACCGATGGCATCCTGCGCGCGTTCGCGTGCCGTGCGGGCACCCGTCATGTCGCCGATGAAGTTCTGCACCGACCGCAGGAACATCAGCGCGAAAGCGGCGAATACCGTATAGAAAACAATGCCACGTGGCAGATCGACCGTAACCATGCGCTCCTCGCCCACAATGTCGAGGTAGCGCCACATCAGCCATGTGATGTAGGCAAAGAAGGAAATGTTGATCACATCCACGAGGAACTCCAGGGCACGCCCGGCTGCTTTCGGAAGAAATCGACAGAGGAGATCGACGGTGATGTGCCGCATCATTCGCGTGCACATGACAGAACCCAGAAACACCACCACGACCAGGCAATTGGCGGCAATCTCCTCCGTCCATGCCAGGCTGTTGTTGATCACGTAGCGTGTGAAGAATTGGAGGAAGACAGCCAGGCCCATGGCCCAGAAAACAAGCAGCGTAACCCAGTCTTCGACGGCATAGGGCGACAGGTCGACAGGCGCGGCTTCCTCCTCAAAGGCATGCGCCATCTCCTCCACGCTGAGGGGCGTGTTATGATGCTCTGACATGGCATCCACTCCATAATGTCCGGATTGAGGCCCCGGCGGCGATGGGACGCCGGGGCCGAAAGGCTTAACGGATCGCGCGGATCGCTTCCCAGTCTGCCTTTTCGTAGCCGAAATCCTCGAATTTTGCCTTTTCCAGCACGTTCTTCTCGAAGTCAGCCGTGTCCACTTCCGTCACGCTCAGCCCTTTCTTTTTGAACTCTTCGACAAGGGCTTTCTCTTTTTGCTCGATTGTCTTCGTTGTGCGGGCTGCGGCCTCCAGCATGACTTCCGTGAAGATCTTCTTGTCCTCATCGGAAAGGCTTGCCCAACGGCTCTTCGAGATCACCGTATTGAGATGGTCAACAATGTGACCCGTCAGCACGATATTCTTCTGAACCTCGTAGAACTTCTTCGCCTCGATCGTGGTCAGCGGATTTTCCTGGGCTTCAACCGTTCCGTTTTGCAAGGCGAGATAAACCTCGGCAAAGGCAATAGGTGCAGTGTTGGCACCACAGGCGCGGGGCATTGCAAGATAGGCCGGAACGTCTGGCACGCGCATCTTCAAGCCCGCCATGTCGGCGCATTTGCCGATCGGCTTGTTTGCCGTGGTATGACGCGTTCCGTAATAGCTGACTGCGACGATGTGATTGCCTGTTTTGTCTTCATAGCCTTTGCTCAGGCGCTTGAAGATATCGCTTTTGGTGTAAGCCAGCAGATGGCTCGGATTGCGGAAGATATAGGGATAGTAGGTTACGCCGATCGGCTTGTAATCGCGCGCTGCAAAGCTGGAACCGGAGATGATAATATCGACCGTACCGAGCTTGAGCCCCTGGTTGATATCGGCCTCTTTGCCGAGCTGTGAGGCAGGAAACACATCGATCTTGTAGCGTCCCTCTGTGCGCTTGGCGATTTCCTGTGCGGCCCAGACAGAGTCCGTATGAAACGGCTCGGAGGTTTCATAAACATGCGCCCACTTGAGAGCGGTTTCCGCATGGGCTGAAAGTGTTGTGGCCGCGATAATGGCGGCCGCTCCCAGCAGGGTCTTCAGTCTGAGTTTCATGTTTTCCTCCCAGTGAAACGTGAACTGATGTGCAAAGGCACCGCACTCATTGCGGGCCTTACTCTTCTCTTTGAGGCTCCTCCCCGAAGCTTTCAGAGAATCTCTTTTGCGCCAGCGTCAGGTGCGAACGCATGGCTTCGCGCGCGGCCGCCGGATCGCGGGCGGCAATGGCATCACGGATGAGGCGATGCTCCTCAAGCGCCAGTTTCCAGGTGTGCGGCCCTTCGAAATAGCTCGCAAGCTTCTTGAAAAACGGCGACATGCGCGAATCGTAGATCAGCCCGGTAAAACGGTGCAGGGCCGAATTCCCCAGAATGTCTGCAACAGCTGTATGAAAATCGCGGTCACAGGCCAGAGCGACCGAAGGATCGTCCAGTGATTGCTCCATTCGCAGCAGGATTGCGTCAATCCTGGCTATTGCCTCCGGAGTGGCCAGCCGTGCGGCCTCTTCCGCAATGCCGCTTTCGATCAGGCACCGCGCCTGAAGAACCTCGAATGGTCCTTCCGTGTCGTCGCTGGTCTGCGGTTCTGTAGTGGCTGTAGGCCGCAAGCTCACATACACGCCGGAACCCATGCGGATCTGGATATGGCCTTCCACTTCAAGCACAATCAGCGCCTCGCGAACAGTCGGGCGTGAAACGGCAAATCTCTCCGCCAGCTCCCTTTCGGGCGGAAGCCTTGTCCCCGGCTTCAGCTCGCCGGCCTCAATCAACCCACGGATCTGTTCCGCGACCTGCCGATAGAGGCGACGCGGCTCCAATGCCACAAACATTCGGATCCTCCCCCGCCTCTCGGGCATCTGCCTCGAAGGCAGTTGGTCAGATTGTCTGACCAATTTCAGTATGGAGCATCACGATCTGCTGTCAATCACCTTTTTGTAATATCCTCACCTGCAGTGGCGGACGCAGACGGAGGCATTATCCGATAGCGGGTCGAAAGGGCAGCGAAGGCATGCGCGGTCGCCGGATCGAGTGAAACACCTTCGCATTCCCGCTGACGTGCCACAGCCCATTCCCGATCCCCCGGCGCCATCACGGAACCGCCTTGCCGCGGCCGCGAGTTACGCAATTGGCCGAGATAGCGATCCATTCCGTCGATAAATTGATGTCGCTCGAGGAAGGCCTCAGGCTTGAGAGCGATGACAAAGGCACCCAACTCCCGTGGCTTTTCAAAATCCGGCCCTCCCATGGGCGCGATATCGAATGAAAGCCGCATTCCGGTGAGAACCGCGCTAAAGATCTCGGCAACACCCGCCAACGCAGCGCCCTTGAAGCCAAAAACGGCACCAAGCGGCGCCAGCATTTCCACCTCATCTGGGTGGGTGGTATCCCTGCCATCCTTGTCGGATGCGACCGCTTCCGGCAGCGCAAGCCCGAGGCTGCGATAAAGAAGCACGCGGTTATAGGGTACGGCGCTCGTTGCCATATCCAGAAGCCAGGGATTTTCACGATAGGTAGGCACGCCAACGGATATGGGGTTGGTGCCATGAAACCGTTCCGCCCCGTCGTGCAGACGTACGAAGCTATCGGAATTGGCAAAGGTCACACCAATGAACCCTCGTCTTGCCGCCGCATAGGAATAGGCGCCCGCAGGCCCGAAATGAGAACTGTTGCGGATGGCCACAGCACCGATGCCGAAATGATCGGCAAGCGAGATTGCATGATCCATCGCCGTGTAGGTCGCCAAGGCTCCCTGAGCATGGTCGCCATCCAGCGTTTCAACCGCGCCAAAACTGCGCGCAACACTCAACTTGGGATTTTTGTTGATGCGCCCGCCTTCGAGGGCCTGGATGTAATGTGGCAGCAAGCGAATCCCATGGCTATCCACCCCATGCCGGGTGCCATGCATCATCGATCGCGTTGCACAATCGGCGGTCGGCTGGTCTGCGCCGCAGGCGAGGAACGCATCGCGCGAAAACCGTTCGAGTTCCGCCAGTGCATATCTCAGACTCTCTCCGCCTTGCTCCAACTGCGCCTCCCACAGCACATTTCCCGAATGTCCAATGCATACACTAGACATTGCGGAATCGATGCGCAATCGCTAATGAGAGGCGTAAACACCACTTGCGGACTCCGTTCTGATGTCTCCACAATCTCCGCCTCTCGCGCCCAAGCTCTATATTAGAGTGCGGGACGTGTTGATGCATGAGATTGAAACCGGAATGTTGCGCGCCGGAACACGCCTTTCGGAGTCTGGTGTGGCGGCCCGATTTCGCATAAGCCGCGCCCCCGCGCGACAGGCTCTGGGCGAACTGGAACAATTGGGTCTGCTGGCCAGATCATCCGGGCGTGGCTTTGATGTCATCGGAACCACCCATCCGCTTCAAGCTTCCGCGGGGGTGTCAGGCGGAGCGGATATTCGCACCGCATACAGTTGGCAGGTCATCTATCCTCAGATCGAACTGGAGGTCGTTTCCCGAACAACCTTGGCGGCTTGGCGCCTCAACGAAGCGGTTCTTGCCCGCCACTATGGCGTCAGCCGCACTGTTGCCAGAGAAGTTGTTGCACGGCTACAGGAGCGCGGTATTATCAGCAAGGATGCCAGCGGGCGCTGGTATGCCCCGGCACTGACTCGCAAACATATTGATGAGCTTTATGAGCTGCGCTGGCTTCTAGAACCTGTCGCCCTGGAAAAAGCTGCATCCAACCTGCCGGAAGGGCTGCTGGCCAAGATGCGCGGCAATCTGGAAGCCGCAATGCAGGCAAAGGTTTTATCCAGCGACAGGCTGGACCTTCTTGAACAGGAACTTCACGTAGAGCTGCTGGATCATTGCCGGAATGGAGCACTCTTGAGAGCGATCCGCCTCCCTCAGGCTCTGCTCGTTGCGCATCATTTCCTTTATCGCCAAACATCCGATCTCTTTGCCAGCGAGCCCTTTCTGCCCGAGCATCTCCTTGTGCTGGATGCATTGCAATCCGGCAGCATCGAAACGGCCCAGGCACATCTGGTCAATCATCTTCAGGTGTCCCGGCAACGTGCCATGCAGCGGATCGAGGCCGTTGCCGCAACAATCGACCTCCAGCCCCTGCCCTATCTGGAGAGACTTTGAACAGGCGGTTGGCAAAGACGCCCCTTGGCCATCAAAAGGCCGGATCGCCGCCCTCGGCCTCCCTGGCGAATAGTTCAAGGAGGCTTTGCGGAACATCCTCGACGCGCTTGTAGCGCCACTGCGGGTTTTTATCCTTATCGATGATGACCGCCCGGATGCCTTCGACGAAATCCCCATGCTCCAATACACGTGAGACAAACCGATATTCGTGCCGAAGGGCTGCTTCCAGTGTGTTGGCCTTGCGCACGGCGGCCAGAATGGCAAGCAAGGAAATGGGAGAGGCCCTGCTTATGGCCTCCTCCGCCTTGTGAGCCCATTCTTCCGCAATGCCGCTTAGGCGGCTGCGAATATCTTGAATGCTCGGCGCAGAAAAGCATGCATCCACCTGCGGCTGAAGCGCTGCCAGCGGTGAGACAATATCCGTCGCTGTAACCTTCTCGATCTCCCGCACATCGCCTGTGGCAATCAGTTGTGCCTTGAGTTCGCCCAACCGCTCCCGTGGCACGAGATAATCGGCCATACGGGCGTAAATTGCATCCGCGCCGTTCATACGGGTTGCGGTGAGGCCAAGATATTCACCGAGATGGCCGGGAGCCTGATGTAAGAGGTATGTTCCGCCCACATCTGTGATGAGACCAATGCTCGCCTCCGGCATGGCAACCACGGAATGTTCAGTTACGATGCGGTGCGAGCCATGGGCGGAAAGGCCCACACCACCGCCCATGACGATGCCATCCATGAAAGCGACATAGGGCTTTGGATAGCGAGAGATCATGGCATTGAGGCGATACTCTTCCCGCCAGAAAGCATTCCCCGCCTCATACTCACCCGTTTTGCCGTAGTGGTACATGGCACTCAGATCGCCACCCGCTGAAAAGGCACGCTCACTATCGGAATCGACCAGAACCATGGCGATCTGCGGGTCGTTTGCCCAGCGCGCCAGAGCTTCCGTCATCACGGAGACGATGGTGTGGTTGACCGCATTCAGCACCTTTGCGCGGGTCAGCGTGATGTAGCCGACGCGTCCCTCGACGCGCACTGTCAGATCGGAATTGCTCATTTCCACGTCCTCATCATGACTTGCCTGTTCGATCCCAGGCCGGTTTCCGCTTTTCGAAGAAAGCTGCAATACCTTCCTGCGCTTCCGGTTGTTCCCATATATCCGCGAGAGCAGTGATGCTTTCCTCGATTCGTTCCGGATCAAGAGAGCGGGAAAGCGAGCGTGCCAGCGCCTTGGCCGAAGCCACGGCCCCCGGTGCCGTTGCGAGATAGCGCTCCGCCTCCTGCGTTGCAGCTTCCATAAGGGCTGACCTCTCGACGACCTGCGACACGAGCCCCAGATCGACCGCCTCAGCACTGTCAAACCGTCTTGCCGACATGAAGATGCGGCGGGCGCGTCCTTCACCCATACGGGCGATCACATAGGGGCCAATGGTTGCGGGAATGATGCCCAGCCGGGTCTCGGTCAAGCCGAAAAGGCACTCCGGCGTGGCAAATGCCACGTCACAAACTGACGCCATGCCCACCCCGCCGCCAAATGCGCTGCCATGGATGCCCCCGATCAAAGGCAGCGGCAGGCTGTTCAACAGGTTCAACATGGTTGCCAGCTTTCGCGCCTCCACCATGCGCGTCTGGCGATCCGCATTCATCTGCTGGCGCATCCACTCCAGATCACCACCGGCGCAGAACACCTCGCCCGCACCAGAGAGAATGATGGCCCGCCAATCCCGCTCTTCTCTGGCCCGGGCCGCAAACTCTGAAAGTTCAGCAATCATTTCGGCGGAAAGCGCGTTGCGCTTCTCAGGACGATTGAGAACGAGCGATACGATGCCACGGGCATCGACCTCAACCTTAATGGTGTTCGTCATGGCGTCCTCCGCAGGCTCTGTGCATAGCGAGCGGCATCATCCAAAAGGTCGAGATCCAGTCCCGTCTCAAACCCCAGGGATTGCAAATGCCGCGCCACGGCTTCTGTTGCCACATTACCGGCGGCACCCGGAGCATAGGGACATCCGCCCAGCCCACCGATGGAAGCATCAAACACCCGAAGACCCGCATCAAGCGCGACATCCATGTTTGCCAGAGCCATGCCGCCTGTATCGTGAAAATGACCGGCCAGCAGATGCGGCGGTGCGGAACCAAGAACGGCCTCCAGCATCGCTTTCACCGCCTCCGGCTTTGCGCGTCCCAAGGTCTCACCAAGCGAGATTTCATGACAGCCTAGAGCAAGGAGTTGTTCGACCACCCCTGCAACTTGCTGCGGCGAAACAGGGCCATCGAAGGGGCAATCCACGACGACAGATACATAGCCGCGCAGCTTGATGCCATCGGCGATGGCGGCTTCAGCCACCGGTTTCAACCTGTCCAGGCTCTCAGCAATCGTGGCATTGAGATTGGCACGGCTGAAGCCTTCAGACGCTGATACGAAAATGGCAATCTCATCTGCTCTGGCCAATTTGGCGGCCTGATATCCCTTGATGTTCGGTGCAAGAACTGCGTAGGTCAAACCCTCGCGACGCGGCACACCCGCCATGACCTGCGCCGCATCTCCCATTTGCGGCACCCATTTCGGGCTAACGAAGCTTGTCGCCTCGATCCGACGGAAACCGCATTCTGCCAGTTTTCGGATCAGCTCGAGCTTAACGTCTGTCGCAATCTGCCCCGGCTCATTTTGCAGCCCGTCGCGAGGGCCAACCTCGTAGACCTCAACCCTTTCAGCCATGCGCAACATTTCCCGCTTCCAGCCGAACGAGTGGATCGCCTGCTGAAATCTGCGCACCTTCGTGGGCGAAAACTTCCGCGACCCTACCGTCACGCGATGCGCGCAACGTATGCTCCATTTTCATCGCCTCCAATATGCAGAGCGGCTCGCCAAGTTCTACGTCTTGCCCTGCCTGAACCAGCATGGCCCGCACCAGCCCCGGCATAGGAGCAAGGGTCACATCGCTGCCCTGTCCACCGGCTGTCTCCCTCTGCAAAAGGTCATGCAGGCGAAGCGTAATGCTGCGACCAGCCGCGAAAACATGTATGCCGTTGGCTTCAACCACGCGCATCTCAGGCTGCCCTTCGATCCGCCAACAACCTCCAGTTTGTGTCGCCGTATAACTGTGCTCGCTAATGTCGATACGGCATTGGTTTGCCCCTCGGAAAGCGAAAGCGACCGTTACGACGTCCCCATCCTTTTCCAGCATGACGGTCTGCCTCAGCGGCTGCCAGAGAGAAAAGCCTGCCAGCGGATCTTTTGGCAATCTCGCCGCATGAAGCGCCGCCCTGGCGATCATGGCGTGCTCCAACCCATTGTGTGAGCTGTCGGCCAGAAGTGAAGCGAGATCTCTTGGAATAAGTCCGGTATCGACCTCGCCTGCACGAAAGCCGCTATGGCGCGACAGTGCCGTGAGGAAGGTAAGGTTCGTGACGGTGCCCGCGACCTCAGTTTCCTCCAAAGCGCGAGTGAGCTTTGCCAGTGCAATATCCCGCGTCGGGCCATGGGTGATGATCTTCGCGATCATCGGATCGTACCAAGGGGAGATCATATCGCCTGTGCTCACGCCTGTATCTGCCCGGCAGTTCGATGGGAACTGCAAATGCGCAAGAGTGCCAGTTGCTGGCAGAAAGCCCGCTGGAACATCTTCAGCATAAAGACGTGCTTCAAAAGCATGACCTCTAAGTTCAATCTGCTCCTGCTTCAGGGGTAAAGGCTCGCCGCTGGCCACACGTAACTGCCATTCCACAAGATCGAGGCCGGTAATGGCTTCGGTCACCGGGTGCTCCACCTGCAGGCGCGTGTTCATTTCCATGAACCAGAAGCGGTCTGGCCGCAGCCCTTCCGAACCATCGACAATGAATTCGACAGTTCCGGCGCCAGAGTAGCCGATGGTCTTGGCCGCACGGACAGCAGCAGACCCCATCGCTTCGCGCATTTCAGCTGTCATGCCGGGAGCTGGCGCTTCCTCAATGACCTTTTGGTGGCGTCGTTGCAGCGAACAATCGCGCTCGAAGAGATGGACGGCATCCGTCCCATCACCGAAGACTTGAACCTCGATGTGTCGCGGTGACGCGACATATTTCTCAATCAGCACGGCATCATTGCCAAAGGCATTCGCCGCTTCGGCCTTCGCTGCACGCAGCCCCTCCATGAATGTGGAAGGCGCATCCACGCGGCGCATGCCTTTGCCGCCGCCGCCCGCTACTGCCTTGATCAAAACCGGATAGCCTATACTTTCCGCCCGCATGTGCAGGAAATCTGCATCCTGACGCTCGCCATGATAGCCGGGAACGACAGGCACACCCGCCTGTTCCATCAATGCCTTGGCCGCATCCTTAAGCCCCATGGCGCGAATTGCCGAGGCAGATGGACCGATGAAAATGAGGCCTGCCGCGGTCAGAGCGTCAACGAAATCTGGATTTTCCGAGAGGAAGCCGTAACCTGGATGAATAGCCTCTGCCCCGGTTTTCAATGCGGCGTCAATGATGGTCTGGACATTGAGGTAGCTGTCCTTCGGAGCCGAACCACCGATATGAACCGCCTCATCCGCCGCTGCAACGTGCATCGCATCTCGGTCGGCATCCGAATAGACGGCAACAGTTGCCACGCCCAAGTGACGCGCCGTCTTGATGATGCGGCAGGCAATTTCACCGCGATTGGCAATCAGGATCTTGCGAAACATCTGAAGCTCTCCCGCACGCGCGTTACATTCTGAAAAGGCCGAAACGCGTCTCTTCAATCGGCGCGTTCAGGCTGGCGGAAAGGGAAAGCGCCAGCACGTCACGCGTGCGACGTGGATCGATAATGCCGTCATCCCAGAGCCGGGCAGAGGCATAGAGCGGATGGCTTTGCTCCTCGAACATGTCGAGTGTCGGCTTCTTGAACGCCGCCTCCTCATCGGCAGTCCATTGACCGCCTTTCCGCTCAATGCCCTCGCGGCGCACAGTTGCCAAAACGCCAGCCGCTTGCTCCCCACCCATCACGGAGATGCGAGAATTCGGCCAGGTCCAGAGAAAACGCGGCGAAAAAGCGCGGCCAGCCATGCCATAATTGCCAGCACCGAAAGAGCCACCAACCAGCATTGTGATCTTGGGAACCGAGGTGGTGGCAACGGCCGTAACCATCTTGGCCCCATGGCGGGCAATGCCTTCGTTTTCATATTTCCTGCCCACCATGAAGCCGGTGATATTCTGCAGGAAGATCAGCGGAATGCCCCTCTGAGAGCAAAGCTCGACGAAATGCGCGCCTTTCTGGGCGCTTTCGGAGAAAAGCACGCCGTTGTTCGCAACAATACCTATGGGGCATCCTCGCAGATGGGCAAAGCCGGTGACCAGCGTTTCGCCAAACCGGGCCTTGAACTCATCAAACCGGCTACCATCAACAATGCGGGCAATGACTTCGCGGATATCGTAAGGCGTGCGCAGGTCGGCAGGAACTACATCGAAAATTTCGGCGGGATCGTAGGCTGGCTCTTCCGGCGCGGCCCATTCAACACTGGCAGGCTTTTTCCAGTTGAGATTTGCCACTGCGCGCCGTGCCAAAGCCAGCGCATGGCCATCATCCTCCGCCAGATAATCCGCCACACCCGAAAGGCGGGTGTGAACGTCGCCGCCGCCGAGATCTTCGGCACTCACCACTTCCCCGGTTGCGGCCTTCACGAGGGGAGGTCCGGCCAGGAAAATCGTGCCTTGATCCCGAACGATAATCGAGACATCGGACATGGCTGGCACATAGGCGCCACCAGCCGTGCAAGACCCCATGACCACCGCGATCTGCGCGATCCCTTGCGCGCTCATCTGGGCCTGATTGTAGAAGATGCGCCCGAAGTGATCCCGATCCGGGAAGACCTCATCCTGATTGGGTAGATTGGCACCTCCGCTATCGACCAGATAGATGCAAGGCAGGCGGCAAGCTTCGGCAATCTCTTGCGCACGAAGATGCTTCTTCACTGTCATGGGATAATAGGTGCCGCCTTTGACAGTTGCGTCATTGGCAACAACCATCACCTCCTGCCCCTCAACACGTCCGATACCAGCGATCAGACCGGCACACGGCGCCGCATCCTCATACATGCCAAAGGCAGCAGTCGCACCAATCTCAAGGAAGGGCGAGCCAATATCCAGTAGATTGGCCACCCGTTCGCGCGGCAACATCTTGCCCCGCGAAACATGGCGATTGCGTGCCTCGGCTCCCCCACCTTCTGCGGCAAAAACCGCGGCAGAGCGGATGGTCTCCAGCATGGCCAAGTGCGCGGCGCGATTTGTCTTCGCGCTCTCCGATCCGGCGATGTGTTGGGATTTCAGTTTCATCCAGTCCTCCTGGTGCCAGGCATGCGTCAGGCCATTGCTGCCATCAATTCACGACCGATCAGCATGCGCCGGATCTCTGAAGTTCCAGCACCAATCTCCATCAGCTTTGCATCGCGGAAAAGGCGGCTAACTGCGCTGTCATTCAGGTAACCAGCGCCGCCCAACGCTTGCACCGCCTGATGCGCCTGCACCATGGCCTGCTCGCTGGCATAGAGCACAGCCCCCGCTGCATCCTGCCGCGTCACCTGCCCGCGATCGCAAGCCTTTGCCACTTCGTAGACATAGGCGCGTGCGGTGTTGAGCGCGACATACATATCGGCAATCTTTCCTTGCATGAGCTGGAAATTGCCAACCGGCTGACCGAACTGTTCACGACTGCTCACATAGGGCAGCACCTCATCCAGGCAGGCCGCCATGATTCCGAGACCTATGCCGGAAAGCACCACGCGCTCGTAATCGAGACCGGACATGAGCACGCGAACGCCGCGCCCTTCCACGCCCAGAACATTCTCAAACGGCACTTCAACATCATCGAAAACCAGTTCTGCGGTGTTAGAGCCGCGCATTCCCACTTTGTCGAAATGCGTACTGGTGGAAAAGCCCTTCATGCTTTTCTCAACGATGAAGGCGGTGATGCCTTTCGATCCCGCCTCTGGATCGGTCTTGGCGTAGACTACCAGCGTGTCGGCATCCGGACCGTTTGTAATCCAGTACTTATTGCCCTTCAGAACATAGTAGCTGTTCCGCTTGGTGGCACGCAGCTTCATGGAGACCACATCGGAACCGGCTGACGGTTCAGACATGGCAAGCGCTCCGACATGCTCACCGGAAACAAGTGCTGGCAGGTATTTCTGCTTCTGCGACTCGGAGCCATTGAGCTTGATCTGGTTCACGCAGAGGTTTGAATGCGCGCCATAGGATAGGCTGACGGATGCAGAGGCGCGTGCGATTTCCTCAACCGCCACGGTATGGGCGAGATAGCCCATGCCAGCGCCGCCGAACTCCTCGCCAACAGTAATGCCAAGAAGGCCAAGCTCGCCCATTTCCTTCCACAGCGCATTGGGAAAGCTGTTGCTGCGATCCACCTCAGCCGCCATGGGCTTTACGCGCTCTTGGGCCCAGGTGTGAACTGTTTCCCGCAGCGCGGCGATGTCTTCGCCCAGATCGAATGTCATGCTGGAATGAAACACAGCAACCTCCTCCCAAAGATTGTATGTCTATTGCTGTTTCGTCAGTCGGCTCACGGAAAACCGACTGACGGCTGTGGCTCAGAGCTTCAGCGGTTCTTGAAGTCGGGTGCCCTGCGCTCCACGAAGGCGGCCATGCCTTCGCTGCGATCATCCAGGGCGAAGGTGGAATGGAACAGGCGTCTCTCCGCGATCAGACCTTCCGTCAAAGTGGTCTCAAATGCACGGTTGACGGCTTCCTTGGCCATCGCCGCAACGGGCTGAGACATAGAAGCAATGACCGCGGCAACCTTCACCGCCTCTTCCACCAGCTCCGCTGCCGGAACTACGCGAGATACGAGGCCGCAGCGTTCTGCCTCGGCGGCATCCATCATGCGACCTGTCAAAACCATGTCCATAGCCTTGGATTTGCCGACAAAGCGCGTGAGGCGCTGGGAACCGCCCATGCCAGGAATCGTGCCGAGCTTGATTTCCGGCTGGCCGAACTTTGCGCTATCGGCTGCGAGAATGAAATCGCACATCATGGCAAGCTCGCATCCGCCGCCCAGCGCATAACCGGCAACCGCAGCAATGATTGGTTTGCGCCGTCCTGTAAAAAGCGACCATTCGGCGAACTTGTCAGTCACCGCCACATCCTGAAATGTCAGCGGCTGCATTTCCTTGATGTCCGCACCGGCGGCAAAAGCCTTCTCGCTGCCGGTCAACACGAGGCAGCCAATGCTGTCGTCGGCATCCGCCTCTGCAGTTACGGCAATCAGTTCCTGCGCCACGGTGGAATTCAGCGCGTTCAGCGCCTCCGGGCGGTTCAGGCGAACCAAAAGAACATTATCGCGCTTTTCGATCAGAAGGGTCTGGTAACTCATAAATTCAAGTCCTCCGTGTGCGTATGACTTTCTCAGGCTTCGGCCAAAACTGACCGGGCCACAATCAGCCGCATGATCTCGTTCGTGCCCTCAAGGATCTGGTGAACGCGCAAATCGCGCACGATCTTCTCCACACCGTAATCCGCAAGATAGCCATAGCCACCGTGAAGTTGCAGAGCACGGTTGGCAACCTCGAAACCGGCATCCGTCACATGCTTCTTGGCCATTGCGCACAGGCGCGTTGCATCGCTGCTACCGGCATCAAGCGCCTGAGCTGCGCGCCACAGGAAGGTGCGTGACACTTCCAGATCAATGGCCATTTCCGCCAGTGTAAATTGTAGAGCCTGGAATTCGCTGAGTTTTTGTCCGAAGGCCTTGCGCTCGTTCGTGTAGGCAAGCGCCTTGTCGAAGGCAGACTGGGCACCGCCCAGCGAGCAGGCTGCAATCGAGGTGCGACCACCATCCAGCGCTTCCATGGCAAGCTTGAAGCCCGCACCTTCCGGGCCCAGCATGGCATCGGCAGATACCTTCACCCGATCCAGCATGACGGTGCGGGTCGGCTGGGCGCTCCAGCCCATTTTCTTCTCGTTGGCACCGAAAGACAGCCCTTCCGCATCCTTCTCGACCAGAAATGCCGAAATGCCTTTGGGACCGGGACCACCCGTGCGCGCCATCACGACGTAAAGATCGGTCGAGCCAGCGCCAGAGATGAACATCTTCTGCCCGCTCAGGACGTAGGCTTCACCTTCCCTCTCGGCACGGGTGGTCAGTGCCGCAGCGTCAGAGCCGCATGCAGGCTCTGTCAGGCAGTAGGAAGCCAGAACCTCTCCCGCGCAAAGACGTGGCAGATATTTCTGCTTCTGCGCTGATGTGCCATGCTTGTTGATCATGCTGGCAACCATATTGTGGATGGAGAGATAGGCGGAAATGGCCGGGCAACCCTTGGCGAGAGCCTCATAAACCAGAACGGCCTCCACGCGACCAAGGCCGGAACCGCCAAATTCTTCAGAAACCATGATGCCGCCAAGGCCAAGACCTGCCGCCTGAACAATGACATCGACCGGGAAATGTCTGTCCTGGTCCCACTCGATCGCATGTGGCGCAATCTGCTCCAGAGCGAAGCTCTCAGCCATTTCCCGAATGGCAATCTGTTCCTCAGACAGTGAAAAATCCATGTCAATTCCTCATAACATCAAGCGTGCAACGCCTTGCCCAGTCCCATCAAGGCTGCTTCCTGCACAGTCTCTCCCAGTGTCGGATGCGCGTGAACCGTAGCGGCGATATCCGTCACCGTCGCGCACATTTCGATAGCGAGCGAAAATTCTCCGGCCATTTCCGCACAGCCCTCGCCCACAGCCTGTATGCCGAGCACAAGGCCCGTCTGGCGCTCATGCACGATACGGACAAAGCCATCCTGACGTTCAAGCGTTAACGCTCGGCCATTGGCACGAAGAGAATAGGTCGAAGCCTTTACATCATGGCCTTCCGCCCTAGCCTGATCAGGCAAAAGACCAACCACGACCAGTTCCGGATCGGTGAAGCAGACCGCAGGCATGGCACGTTTATCCCACGCCACATTATGCCCAGCCAGGATTTCGGCCACGATTTCGCCTTGCGCCATGGCGCGATGCGCCAGCATTGGCTCACCCGTCACATCGCCAATGGCATAGACCCCACGCATGGAGGTACGGCATTTTTCGTCAATGCGTAGGTAGCGGCCATTCATATCGAGGCCAAGGACGTTCACTGCGGCCTCATCCAGAACCGGCTTGCGCCCCACGGTCACAAGCACTTTTTCCGCTTCCGTCTGGTGCTGCTGATCATTGATGCGTGTTGTCAGCATCCGGGTCGAATGATCGTAACTCTCGGCAACGGCACGAAGATGCACCTTTACCCCAAGCGCCTTCAATCTGGCCAGAACTGGCTTTGAAAGCTCCTCATCATATTGCGGCAGAATATGCGGCTGAGCCTCAAACACGGAGACATTGACACCGAGCTTGGCATAGGCCGTGCCAATTTCCAGCCCTATGTAGCCACCACCCACAACAGCAAGGCTTCGCGGCAGTTCCGTCAGCGAGAGCGCTTCGGTAGAAGACAGAATGTTCCCGCCAAAGGGCAGAGACGGCAGTTCGACGGGACGTGAACCCGTGGCAATGACGAGACTTTCGCAACGAATTCGCAGCGTGCCATCGCGGGTTTGGACCTCAACGCACTTTCCATCAACAATCCTGCCCAAACCATCGATCCTGCGAACGCCAGCCTTGCGCAAGAGGCCGGAAACACCGCCGGTCAACTGTCTGACCACGCCATCCTTCCAGGCCACCGTCCTTGCCATATCGATGGTGGGTTCAGCGACGAATATGCCGAGAGCAGAATGTCCATCTGCCATAGATCTGGCCGTATGAAATTGCTCGGCAGCATGGATCAGTGCCTTGGACGGGATGCACCCGACATTGAGGCAGGTTCCGCCTGGTGCGGCTTTCTCCACGATAATCGTATCCAGCCCCGATTGCCCACAGCGAATGGCGCAGACATAGCCGCCGGGGCCAGCACCAAGAACCAGCACTTTGCATGAAAGATCGGTCATTCCATCAATCCTTCATGAAAATCAGGGCTGGCGTTTCGAGAAGGGTTTTCATCCTCTGAACGAAGACCGCCGCATCCCAACCGTCAATGATACGATGGTCGAAGCTGGCCGATATATTCATCATGGTGCGCGGTACGAAGGCGCTGCCGTTCCAGCTTGGCCGAACCGCCATGCGGTTGACGCCAAGGATGGCAACTTCCGGCTTATTGATGATCGGCGTCGTGGCAATCGCGCCCAGATTGCCAAGCGAGGTGATGGTAATGGTTGAGCCGGAAAGCTCCTCGCGCTTGGCCTTGCCCGCGCGGCAGGCTTCAGAGAGGCGTGATAACTCGGCTGCAATTTCAAAGAGACCTGCTGATTGAGCATCTCTCAGCACCGGCACCATCAAGCCAGCATCGGTCATGGTGGCGATGCCGATATGGACAGCGCTGGAATAGTGAACCTCCTCCGCCTCATCGTCATAGCGCGCGAAGATCTTGGGGCAGCCGTCCTTGGCCTTCACGAGCGCGGCAGCCATCAAGGGCAAAAGCGTGAGCTTCGGCTTGTCACCCCTCGCCTCGTTGAGTTTGGCGCGAAGCGCCTCGAGTTCGGTGACGTCAACTTCTTCCACAACGGTAATGTGCGGAATAGCGGCATTGGCCTCACTCATGCGTCTGGCGATCATCTTGCGCAGACCCGCAACCTTGACCGTTTCCACCACTTCCTTCTGCGTGAACTTCCCAGGGGCAGGCGCGGCAGAACCCGCTTGGTTGAACAAGCGGTCGAGATCGTCATGGGTGATGCGTCCGGCGGGTCCAGTTCCCGCAACCGCGCGAAGATCGATGCCCCCGCTCCTTGCTCTCGACCGCACCGCTGGCGACGCCAAAACTGATGCGCCTTCCGCCCGAACAGGAATGGCGGCTGCAGGAGGTGAGACTTTCGAAGCCGCTACCGCAGGTCGCGACGCCTCCTCTTGAAGGGGGCAAGCCTGTTTCGTTTCTACCTTTGACCCTTTCAGCTGTTCTACCAGTGGAGTTTCAGACAAGGATTGAAGGATTGGTTCTGATGAGTTTGCATCATCCTCGATCCGGACAAGATCCGAACCAATGGCCATGCTTTTGCCCACCTCACCGCCGATCCATATGACCTTGCCGCTATAGGCAGATGTAATTTCAATGGTTGCCTTGTCTGTCATCACGGCGGCGATTGGATCGTCCTCCCGGACCACATCACCTTCCTTGATGAGAATTTCAGTCAGTTCGGCCTCAGTCACGCCTTCGCCAACATCCGGGAGCCTGATTGTCCGAATTGCCATATCAAGCCTCCATCACTGCTTGCAGAGCGCGGGCCACGCGCTCCTGACCAGGGAAATAATCCCATTCGAGCGCATGTGGATAAGGCGCATCCCAGCCCGTGACGCGCTGAATCGGTGCTTCGAGATGATAGAAGCAGGCCTCCTGAACACAGGCTATGATTTCCCCCGCCAGACCAGAGGTTTTGGTCGCCTCATGCAGCACAACGCAGCGGCCCGTCTTGCGCACGGAAGCCTCGATGGTTTCCAGGTCGAGGGGCAGCAGCGAACGTAAATCGATGATCTCCGCATCCACCCCGAGCGCCGCCACGGCAGCTTCCGCAACGAAAACCATCGTCCCATAGGTCAGGATGGTCACCGCGCCGCCTTCGCGATGAATACGCGCCTTTCCAATCGGAACCGAATAATGCCCTTCCGGCACTTCGCCGAGCACATGGTTCTTCCAGTTTTGCGCAGGCGCCTTGTGGTCGCCATTGAAGGGTCCGTTATAGAGCCGCTTCGGCTCAAGAAAGATAACTGGATCCTCGCCTTCCATGGCTGAAATCAGAAGCCCCTTGGCATCATAAGGGGTGCAGGGCTGCACCACTTTCAAGCCTGCCACATGGGTGAACAAGGCTTCTGGGCTCTGGCTGTGTGTCTGCCCGCCAAAGATGCCGCCGCCGGTGGGCATGCGGATAACAATCGGACAGGTGAAATCTTCATTGGAGCGATGACGAATGCGCGCCGCTTCCTGCGTAATCTGGTCATAGGCAGGATAGACATAATCCGCGAATTGAATCTCAACGCAGGGCTTCATGCCTTGCGCCGCCATGCCGATGCCCAGCCCGACAATCGCACTCTCGTTGATCGGCGTATCGAACACGCGTTCTTCGCCGTATTTCTTCTGAAGTCCTGATGTGCAACGGAAGACACCGCCGAAATATCCGACATCCTCGCCGAATATGACCACCTTCGGATCCCGCGCCAGCATGACATCCATGGCATCGCGCAAGGCTTCGATCATTGTCATCTTGCCCATATCAGACCCCCATTTCCTGCCTCTGGCGGCGGATATGCTCAGGCATATCCGCATAGACACCCTTGAAGATGCTTGCGCCAGGAATGGGCTGCGGATCGATCATGGTTCCTGCAGCTTCAACCCTCTTCTGCGCCTCCATCACTTCGGCAAGGATCTGCGCCTCGGCTTGGACATGCCGCTCTTCGGTCCATTCCCCCCGCACAATCAGGTGCTGCTTAAGCCGTTCAATCGGGTCTCCCAGCGGCCAGGCCAGCGCCTCATCCTTGGCACGGTAGGCGCTCGGGTCGTCTGACGATGAATGCGCGCCCACCCGATAGGTGTACCATTCCACAAGAATGGGGCCGTGACCGGCGCGAACGCGCTCCGTGGCCCACTTCGAGGCCGAAAGCACCGCCAGATAATCATTCCCGTCCACTCGAATGGCGGGAATACCGTAGCCGAGCGCCCTTGCCGCATAGGTGCGCCCATGTCCGCGCGCCACGCCGGTATAGGTAGAAATTGCCCACTGGTTGTTCACGACATTGAGGACGACCGGCGGCCAGTAGGACGAGGCCGAAAGCAAGGCCGTGTGAAAATCGTTTGAGGCTGTCGAGCCATCGCCAATCCAGCCAATCGCAATATTCTCTTTGCCAGTCAGCGCGTTGGCCATGGCCCAGCCGACAGCATGCACATATTGCGTGCCGAGATTGCCGGAAACGGTAAAGTAGCCATAGTCCCGCGCTGAATGGAGCGTGGGCAATTGCCGCCCTTCCAGCGGATCGAAGCTGTTGGAGTAGAACTGCCCCATGAGCTTTTCCAGGGGGTAGCCGCCGGCGATCAAAAGTCCTTGCTGCCGATAGGTTGGAAAGTTCATGTCGCCTTGGCGCAAATTGCGTTGAAAGCCGCAGGCTATCGCCTCCTCTCCTACAGCCTGAATGTAGAAGGACATCTTTCCCTGGCGCTGTGCATTCAGCATCCGCATATCCAGAATGCGCGACATCATCATATCGCGCAGACCGGCTCGCAAAAGCTCGATATCAGCCATGCCAAGATAGTCTGCCCAAGGACCGACTGCATGCCCCGCATCGTCCATGACACGGATCAGAGAGTTGGCATGATCGATACAATCTGAAGCTTCCACGTCATGCGGAAGAAGCGGAAGCACCCCGGCCTCGGGAATTTCATGGGAAGAAAAGTCGGGCTTTTCGCCAGGGCGTGCGGGCGGGTGCGCGAAGTTGAGCTTGCAATGCGAAGTCACGTTCTTCTCCTCCAAAGAAGTGCATTCGAAATAGTGCGGGGGCAGCTATCGTGGACAGGTCTCCTCCTCGCCACGATAGCTCTGCCTGATCGTTTCCCCGCCCTCCTCGACGGGAAAACCTCCGCTCTGTGCAAGAAGTGTATGGCAGTCCGACGCGAAATGTCCGGGCTTTCTTATGTACCTTTGAGCCATAGTTAGAAACAAACCAGCCCTTTGCGTGAAATAAAACTTAAAGCTGGTCTAAATGGGCAGGATCGCCGATCCGCAGGACAAGAAAAATCCGGCCCTTATGCAGGACCGGACATGCCTTCTCAGATATAGATCAGACTGAAAAGTGCGCGCCAGGCTGCGTGAGGATGTCAGCCGGCTCTGCGTAGTCCCTCGGCGCGAGCATTGGCTCGGCCAGCGCTTTCGCCAATTCTGAAGCGTCCCACCAGAATGGCAAGGTTGCTGGCGTCGGCCGCGACGGACTCACTGACAGCAGATGTTTCCTCCACCATCACGGCATTCTTCTGCGTCATCTGATCGATAGAGCCGACAGCGGAGCTGATTTCCTGCAAACCCCGGGTCTGTTCCTTCGATGCATTGGTGATGGCATCCATCTTCAGGTCGATCTCTGCGACAAACTCGTTAATACGCCCGAGTGCCGAACGTGCCTGACCGACAAGCTGAACACCGGATGACACCTCCGAAGCAGAACTGCGGATAAGTGCCGTAATATCGTGCGCCGCTGAGGCAGATCGCTGTGCCAAATCCCGCACTTCTTGCGCCACCACGGCAAACCCCTTGCCCGCTTCGCCCGCTCGTGCCGCTTCCACCCCTGCATTCAGAGCCAGGAGATTGGTCTGGAAAGCAATCTGATCAATAAGATCGATGATCTGGCCAATTTGCTCGGATGCACTTTCGATGCGCTTCATGGCGCCGACCGCATCGCTGACAATCTGGGTGGAGTCGGTTGCCGATTGCTTGGCTTCCTGAACCAAAAGGCGTGTCTCTTCAGCCCTTTCAGACGAAGACTGAATATTGGCTGTCACCTGCACCAGCGAGGCTGATGTCTGCTCAACTGCGGCTGCCTGTTGTTCCGTCCGGCGGGCAAGCTGGGCAGCAGCCTCGCGCATGGCCGACGCACGCTCTTCCAGATGAGAAGTCCGGGCAAGGACTTGTTGCAAGGTGCTGCGAAATGTGGCGATGGACTGGTTGAAATCCAGGCGCAAAGCTTCGAACCGGGCTTCGAAAGGCGTATCTATGTGGAAGCTGACATCACAGTCAGCCAGCCGCTTCAATCCCGTCTCAAGCGCCTCCGTTACAACCTTCAGCTGGGCTGCCTCCTCGGCCTGCAGGCGCGCCTGCTCTGCCAGAGCGTTTTCGTTCTGTTGACGTCGCAGATCGATTTCAGCTTGCAGACGTTCCCGCTCGATGCCTGCCAGCCGGAACGCATCAACGGATGTGGCGATGCTTCCGATTTCATCCTGACGTGAGAGAAACGGCACCTTGATTGTAAGCTTGCCGCCCGCAAGCTGCCGCATTGTCTCAGAGAGGACGAGCAGCGGCATGATGGCACGGCGACGGACCAGCCAAAGACCGGCCAGGAAGATGATGACAGATAGCGCGCTGCCCGTCAGCGCCAGGATTTTCATGGTCTGGCCCGTGCTCGTTGCAATCGCCTCGGAGCCACCAAGCCATTTATCCGAGGTGGTTGCCAGGGCAACCACTGCGTCCCGATGGACATTGAAGGCTTCGCGAAGGAGGGAGAGGGATTGCTGCACATCTTCGGGCTTGCCTTGGCTGGCCGCCTTTTGGAAATCGCCATTCATACGCTGCCAGAAAACATCGCCCTTCGCCAGCACATCATCCAGTCCGGTACGAATTTCAGGCGGCAGAGCCTTTTGCGACCAGAATGTCCGCCGCTGTCCATAGGCATCTGCAAGCGCGGCTATGCGCTGCAGGTTGGATGGCATCAAGCTCGGCTCAATAGAGGCTTCGTTTGCCAGCATATAGGCTTCAACAATGAACAAGGGCGGCGGCAGAATATCGGCTACCAGATCCTTGCCGTCCACGATCTGATCATAAACCGGCCCCTTCACGCGCAGTTTTTCAAACGTGGCTGTTTGTAAACCTATGCCAAGCACAAGACCCAGCGTTACAATTACCGCGAAGGACAGAATGAGGTTGTTGATGTTGAGGCGTGGCACAGCTTGCTCCAATGGCATCACAGCAAGAACGAAACTTGCGTTTGCGCGCATTTAGCCTTCATTTTGATTAATATTGATATAATTCGAAACAACCATAGTACAACGTACGTTGACATTCGGTCGTATTCACCGCCGCCAACTATTCGTGTTTCTTAATACAACTGCACGACAACAGATGCGAAATGCGCAACTCATGGGAATGGCTCCCGGGATATTCTATGCACTGGCATTCAAGATCCGCCTCTCGCGCTCTGATTTTCTTTTTTTGATCCCGCTCTCATAGGCAAAAGGGTGCACACATGTGCTGCTGGCTCGGAGTGAAAACAAAAAAGGCCGCAGTCTCAAGCGAGACTACGGCCTTTAATCTGTTCAGAAACCTGTTAGCGCCGCTGGTTATAAACGTCCACGCACACCGCGCCGAGCAATACCAGCCCCTTGATGACCTGCTGGTAATCAATGCCGATGCCAAGGATGGACATGCCGTTATTCATAACGCCCATCAGGAACGCGCCGATAACTGCACCCGTCACCTTGCCGACGCCGCCATAGGCAGAAGCACCGCCAATGAAGCAGGCTGCAATGACGTCCAGCTCAAAACCAGCACCAGCCTTCGGAGTGGCGCTGTTCAGACGCGCAGCAACCACGAGACCGCCTAGAGCCGCCAGCACGCCCATGTTGGCGAAGGTCCAGAAGACCAGACGGTTCGTCTTGATGCCGGACAGTTCAGCAGCGCGTGCGTTACCGCCGACAGCATAGATCTGACGGCCGATGATTGTGCGGTTTGTGAAGAACCCATAGGCAGCAATAAGAAGTGCCATGATGATCAGCACATTCGGCATGCCGCGGTGCGAAGCAATGAGGTACGCGACGTAGCTTACGGCAGCGAGAACAACGATGTTCTTGGCGACAAAGAAACCGAAAGGCTCGGTCTCGACCCCATGCGAAACGCGCCGTCCACGGTTCTTGATGTTCTGCCAGACGAGGAAGGCAGCCACAGCAACGCCCAGCGCGAGCGAAGTCAGATAAATGCCACCTTCCGAGGAGATGAACTCGGGGATGAAGCCCGATGACAACCTCTGGAAAGTCACATCGAACGGACCGATCGAACGACCGCTCAATACGGCAATCATGAAGCCGCGGAACACAAGCATGCCTGCGAGTGTCACGATGAACGACGGAATCTTCAAGTAGGCGACAAAATAACCCTGCACCGCCCCGATGACGCCACCGAGGATGAGGCAGAGAATGCCTGCGGTTACAAAGTCGAAATTGTACTGAACCATCATCATGGCCGCGACTGCGCCGATGAAGCCAGCCACCGAACCAACGGACAGATCAATGTGGCCCGTTACAATAATCAGCAGCATACCCAGCGCCATGATGACGATATAGCTATTCTGCATGATGATGTTGGTGAGGTTCAACGGCTTCAGCAAAATGCCGCCGGTCGCAACCTGGAAAAAGATCACGATTACGAGCAGCGACAGCAGCATCCCGTATTCGCGAAGATTATCCTTCAGGAACGCGGTCGCCGAAGGGCGCGCGGACGCGGATGTTTCGTTCGTGGTCATTCGTCTCTCCCCTTGCGGCGCATGATGGCGCGCATGATGTTCTCTTGCGTGGCGCCCTCGCCGGCAACTTCGCCGACGAATTCACCTTCGTGCATGACCAGGATGCGATCACAAATCCCGATCAGCTCCGGCATTTCGGAGGAGATCACCACGACTGCCTTTCCGGCATCCGCGAGTTCGTTGATAATGGAATAGATTTCGTATTTCGCACCGACGTCGATACCGCGTGTCGGCTCGTCAAGAATGAGCAGATCAGGCCCGGTAAAGAGCCACTTCGACAGAACAACCTTCTGCTGGTTGCCGCCAGAAAGCTTGCCCGTTTCCTGATAGACATTATGGCTGCGGATGCGCATACGCGCGCGGAATTCCTGCGCCACCTTCATCTCGGCGATGTCATCAATCACGGCGCGGTTAGAAACACCGGGTAGATTGGCAAGCGAGATATTCTTGCGAATATCCTCTGCCAGGATCAGCCCGAGATGCTTTCTGTCTTCCGTCACATAGGCAAGACCTGCATCGATTGCCTTATTGACGGTCGATACATCCACTTCCTGGCCCTTCATGCGGACCGTACCAGTGATGTTGCGGCCCCAGGAACGACCGAAAATGCTCATGGCGAATTCAGTGCGCCCCGCACCCATAAGGCCCGAGATGCCGACCACTTCGCCAGCACGGACCTTCATGCCAACATTCTTGACCACCTGACGGTGCGAATGCTGCGGGTGATAAACCGACCAGTTATCGACTTCGAATATGACGTCGCCGATCTTCGGCTCGCGCTTGGGGTAACGGCTTTCCATGTCACGATCGACCATGCGCCGAATGATTTCGTCCTCGGAAATCTCGCCAGCATGACAGTCCATCGTGCCGACCGAGCGACCGTCGCGCAAAACCGTAATCTGGTCTGCGACTTCCGAGATCTCGTTCAGCTTGTGGCTGATGAGGATTGACGTGATGCCCTGGTTTCTGAACTCCTTCAGAAGCTCCAGAAGCGCAGCACTATCCTTTTCGTTGAGTGAAGCCGTCGGCTCATCGAGAATAAGCAGACGCACGTCTTTTGACAGCGCCTTTGCAATCTCAACCAGCTGCTGCTTACCAACGCCCAAATTCGTGATGAGCGTATCAGGCTGCTCGTTCAGGCCAACCTTGGCCAGCAGCGCCTTTGTGCGCTCGTGCACCGCAGAACGGTCGATCACGCCAAAACGAGATGGCGCATTGGCGAGAAAGATGTTCTCGGCAATGGACATCAGCGGGATCAGTGCCAGTTCCTGGTGAATGATGATGATACCGAGAGCTTCGGAATCGTTGATGTTGCGGAACTGCCGCTCCTCGCCCGCAAACAGGATGGAGCCGTCGTAGGATCCGTGCGGATAGACGCCGGACAGAACTTTCATGAGGGTGGACTTGCCAGCGCCATTCTCACCGACCAGCGCGTGGATTTCTCCTTCGCGAACGGTGAAACTGACGTCAGTCAAGGCCTTGACCACGCCGAACGATTTGGAGATGCCGCGCATTTCCAAGATCGGTGGGCGCTCGGCCGCAGTGACAGGTGCGAGCATGCCATCATCTCCGATGGGAAACAAAGAATGCGGCGGCACGAGCAAACGCGCCGCCGCACTGTTAATGATAGAATTACTTCAGCTGGTCTTCCTTGTAGTAGCCGCTGCCAACCAGGATTTCTTTCCAGTTGGACTTGTCGACTGCAACAGGCTTCAGCAGGTAGGACGGAACGATCTTCTTGCCGTTGTCGTAGGTCTTGGTGTCATTGACGATCGGCTCCTTGCCGTTCATCGCCGCATCAACCATGTCCACGGTCACCTTGGCCAGTTCGCGCGTGTCCTTGAAGATCGTGGAGTACTGTTCGCCAGCGATGATCGACTTGACGGACGGAACTTCAGCATCCTGACCGGAAACGAACGGCATCGGCATGTCGCCAGAACCGTAGCCTACACCCTTGAGCGAGGAGAGGATACCGATGGAGATACCGTCATAGGGAGACAGAACTGCATTGAGCTTCTTGTCGGCGTAGAATGCGGACAGGATGGCATCCATACGCGCCTGAGCGGTTGCACCGTCCCAACGCAGTGTGGAAACCTTGTCCATGCCAACCTGACCGGAACCAACCTTCAGGACGCCCTTGTCGATCAGCGGCTGCAGAACGCTCATCGCGCCGTTGTAGAAGAAGAAGGCGTTGTTATCGTCCGGAGAACCGCCGAAGAGTTCGATGTAGAACGGACCCTTTTCCGTGTCAGCCTTCAGAGCCTTGACGAGAGTCGTTGCCTGAAGAACGCCAACCTGGAAGTTGTCGAAGGTTGCGTAGTAGTCAACATTCGGCGTGTCACGGATCAGGCGGTCGTAAGCGATAACCTTGATCTTCTGGTCAGCAGCCTGCTGGAGAACGTCAGACAGTGTGGTGCCGTCGATCGAAGCAACAACGAGAACCTTGGCTCCCTTGGTGATCATGTTTTCGATCTGAGAAAGCTGGTTCGGAATGTCGTCTTCCGCATACTGCAGGTCAACATCGTAACCGCGTTCTTTGAGAACCTTGACCATGTTGTCGCCGTCGGCGATCCAGCGGGCAGAAGACTTCGTCGGCATCGCAACGCCAACCAGGCCCTTTTCGGCTGCGCCAGCAGGTGCAGCGAATGCCATGGCGGCAAACATTGCTGCAGTCGTCAAGTATTTCATCATTTTCATTATCTGCTCTCCTCCTTGGTCGAGGCCCCCATCGAGCCCGCCAGTGTTCGCAAGCGAATCCTGCTCTCCGCAAGATTCGCTTGTTCCTTTTCTATCAGTGATTGTCGCGCGGAATACCTTCCGTTTGTGCAATGCGCTGATATTTCACAGCCGGTTCCAGAACGGCTCCGGTCTCCATCTGCCCCACGATACCGCGCTGGATTTCCTGCCACGGTGTCTGGTGCTTCGGATACTTGTAGCCACCATTCGCTTCAAATTCGCGACGGCGCTCTGCGAGTTCTTCGTCAGAAATCAGAATGTCGGCCTTGCCGCGACCCACATCGATACGCACGCGGTCGCCAGTTTTCAACAGTGCCAGGCCACCGCCTGCTGCCGCTTCCGGCGATGCGTTGAGAATGGACGGGCTGCCGGACGTACCCGACTGGCGGCCATCGCCGATGCACGGCAGGGAGGTTACACCTTCCTTCAGCAAGTAGCTTGGTGCGCGCATGTTGACCACTTCAGCCGCGCCCGGATAACCGATCGGACCTGCGCCACGCATGAAAAGCACCGTGTTGGCATCGATGCCAAGTGCCGGATCGTCGATGCGGTGGTGATAATCTTCCGGTCCATCGAACACGACGGCACGGCCTTCAAAGGCGTCCGGGTCGTTCGGGTTCGAAAGATAACGATCACGGAACTCCTTCGAAATCACGCTGGTCTTCATGATGGCGGAAGAGAACAGGTTGCCGCGCAGAACACGGAACCCTGCACGCTCCTTCAGCGGCTTATCGTAGGGACGGATAACCTTGTCGTCTTCGATCACGGCGCCACGGCAGTTCTCGCCAATGGTCTTGCCGTTGACCGTCAAGGCATCTTCATGAATGAGGCCCTGCTGCATCAGCTGGTTGACGACAGCGGGAACACCGCCTGCGTGGTAGTAATCCTCGCCGAGATACTCACCAGCCGGCTGCAGATTGACGAGAAGCGGCACTTCTTCGCCATAGGTCTGCCAGTCATCAACCGTCAGCTCTACGCCCAGGTGACGGGCCAGACCGTTCAGATGGATCGGCGCATTGGTCGAACCACCGATAGCGGAGTTGACGCGGATCGCATTGATGAAGGCTTCCTTTGTCATGATGTCGGAAGGCTTCAGATCTTCCTTGACCATTTCAACGATGCGCAAACCGGTGAGGTAAGCCATTTCCTGACGGTCGCGATAGGGTGCCGGGATGGCTGCGGAGCCCGGCAGCTGCATGCCCAGGGCTTCTGCCAGCGAGTTCATCGTGGTCGCAGTGCCCATGGTGTTGCAATAGCCGGTGGACGGCGCAGACGATGCAACCAGCTTGACGAAACCGGCATAATCGATTTCGCCCTTCGCCAGAAGTTCACGGGCTTTCCAGACAATCGTACCGGATCCGGTCCGCTCGCCGCGGAACCAGCCGTTCAGCATGGGACCGACGGACAGAGCAATCGACGGGATGTTGACCGTGGCCGCCGCCATGAGACAGGCAGGCGTTGTCTTGTCACAGCCAATCGTCAGGACAACGCCGTCCAGCGGATAGCCGTAGAGAACTTCAACAAGGCCCAGATAGGCAAGGTTACGGTCAAGGCCAGCCGTGGGGCGCTTGCCGGTTTCCTGAATCGGGTGAACCGGAAACTCGATGGCAATGCCGCCAGCTTCACGAATGCCTTCGCGCAGGCGGTTCGCCAGTTCCAGGTGATGGCGGTTGCAAGGGGACAGGTCAGAGCCGGTCTGTGCGATACCGATGATCGGACGATCCGACTGAAGCTCGGCCTGGCTGAGGCCAAAGTTCATGTAGCGCTCAAGATAGAGCGCCGTCATATCGGCATTGGCAGGATTATCGAACCATGCACGCGAACGCAGCTTGCCATTCGGGCCAGTTTTGGAAGGGAGATTGTCAGAGTTGCTCATGATTGTCTTCTCAAGCAGGAAATGGGTTCAGCTGGCGAAATCAGTCCTCGAAGGACTCAACAACATTGCGGCGGCCAAGCATAAAGGCATCCGCGACGTGCACCAGCGGCGAAAAATCCGTATCCGAGCGGCCAGACCCGACCAACTCGACAAAACGACCATAGAGATTCCGGTATTCGCGATCCTCTTCAACGATCTGCGCTTTCCCATCGACAATGAGACGGCTGCCGCCATGTGTCAGAACGACAGGGCCTTCATCGGTCTCAACACGAATATCCCAGGTCTGCGGACCTGTCTGCCGCCAGTCGAACGCTGCAGAAACCTTGATGCCACCGGCACTTTCAAATGTGAGGTCCGCCGCAATCGGCGCTGCCCGATTGGCCGGGAAGGACAATTCGGACGAAACGAGATGGAAGCTTTCCGGCATGATGCGCGTAACGATGGAGAGCGCGTTGATACCCGGATCGAAAACGCCCAGGCCGCCCGGCTCCCAGATCCACGCCTGGCCGGGATGCCAGTGGCGCACATCTTCCTTCCACTCGACTTCCACGGAGCGAACCTTGCGCTCGCTCAGAAGCTTGCGGGCAGGCTCAACAGCGGCAGATTCACGCGAGTGCCAGGTCGCAAAGAGGCTGACGCCCTGCTTCTGCGCCAGGGCTTCCAGCGCAAAGACCTCAGCGATTGTCGCACCCGGAGGCTTTTCCAGCATCACATGCTTGCCCGCAAGAAGGGCAGCACGTGCCTGCTCGAACCGGCCCTGCGGCGGCGTGCAAAGCGAAACCGCATCGACCTCGACACCGGATGCGAGCAAAGTGTGAATATCGGGAAAGCATGCAATGCCATCGAGAGCGGCATTACGGCTGGCGACAGCCACGAGATCGATGCCCTGCGTGGCTTCAATCGCACCGAGATGCTGATCTCGAGCGATCTTCCCCAGACCAACGATTGCAAGACGAATGGAAGGCATAGCCACCTCCAATCAGAGCTTGCGAATGGAAACAGGCGTTTCCTTCGCAACGGTCAGCGGGTTTGAAAGAGGCAGCTTGAAAGGTGCCGCAGAAATTTCGAACACGTCACCCACCTCGGTCTTCACGCCTTCGGAGAAGGAAAGGGTCGCCGTACCGAAGAAGTGCACATGCAGATCGCCAGGGCGGCGGAAGAGATCATACTTGAAGTTATGATACTCGAGGTTCGCAATCGTGTGCGACATATTCGCCTCACCCGACAGGAAGGGCTTCTCGAAGATCACCTGATCGCCGCGGCGAACGCGCGATGTGCCCTCGACGTGATCGGGCAGATCTCCAACCAGAAGCTCGGCGCCGAGAGAGGCCTGACGAAGCTTTGAATGCGCGAGCCAGAGATAGTTGCCCTTCTCGGTCACGTGATCTGAAAACTCATTGGCGAGACAGAAGCCGAGGCGGAAGGGCGTACCATCCGGGCCGATGAGATAGATGCCAGCCAGTTCCGGCTCTTCGCCGCCGTCCAGCGCAAAAGAAGGGGAAACCAGCTCCTCACCCGTGGCGCGCAGCTGGCTGCCGTCACCCTTGTAGAACCACTCAGGCTGGACACCGACTTCACCAGCCTTTGGCTTGCCGCCTTCAACGCCCATCAGGAACATGCGCATCGAATCGGTTGGCTTTTCAGTCGATTGCGCAGCCTTGTGCATCTTGTCACGACCATCGGCGGAGCCGAGATGGGTGAGCCCTGTACCTGCAACAATGAAATGCGCAGGATCAGGATGCGCAACGGGGATCAGAAGGCGCTTTTCAGCCTGCGCCTTTTGCAGATCGACAACAGCACCCTTCGGCTGCTCGGCGATCTGCTCTGCGAAGGAGCGGCCCGCCGAGATGGCCTTCGATGCCAGCTCGTAAACAGAAGAAACACCCTCGACAACGAGAGCGTCGCCCTCACCATCCCAAGCAACCACGCGCGGCTGCCCATCGACCAGAACCTGCAGAAGTCTCAACATTTTAACCCGATGTCCGTCTTTTTGAAGCCACGGCAAACCGTGGCACCTCCCTGCGCCAAAGCGCGATTTCAAAAATATGACTATTAGGTGCAGAGACCCCTTGTCAAGCACATCACCGAAGGCTTCCATGCCGCATGGAAACCATGACAGCACAGGGCTTTAAGGCTATGTGAGGCATTTATATCGATTTAACTTCAGAGTCACACGATTTTTTTGGGGGATTCACAAAATAGCACTTCTCAAAAGTATTATTATATGATCTTTCTGCCGCCGTTCACTGCTGATCATCTCTGGGAGGATAAAGATGAAACAGGCACTCGCAACGATTGCGGCGGCATTTTCCATTTCTTTGGCAGCTAGCGTTTCAGCGCAGGCCATGACGGTTGGCTTCTCGCAGATCGGTTCGGAATCGGGGTGGAGAGCTGCTGAAACGACGGTTACCAAGCAGGAAGCCCAAAAGCGCGGCGTGACCTTGAAGTTCGCGGACGCACAGCAGAAGCAAGAAAACCAGATCAAGGCAATTCGTGGCTTCATTGCTCAGGGCGTTGATGCGATTTTCGTTGCACCGGTTGTTGCAACCGGCTGGGATGCTGTTTTGAAGGAAGCCAAGGAAGAAAAAATTCCTGTGATCCTTCTCGACCGCGAAATAGAAGCACCTAAGGATCTTTATCTGACAGCCGTTACGTCCGACACGGTTCATGAAGGCAAGGTAGCTGGCGATTTCCTTGTGAAAGACGTAGCTGGCAAGGATTGCAAGGTGGTCGAACTTCAAGGCACCACGGGCTCTTCGCCTGCCATCAACCGCAAGAAAGGCTTCGAAGAAGCCATCAAGGGCCATGACAACATCAAGATCGTGCGCTCGCAGACCGGGGACTTCACCCGCACCAAGGGTAAGGAAGTCATGGAAAGCTTCATCAAGGCGGAAGGTGGCGGCAAGGGCATCTGCGCAGTCTATGCCCATAATGACGACATGGCCGTTGGTGCCATCCAGGCGATCAAGGAAGCTGGCCTGAAGCCGGGCACCGATATCAAGGTTGTCTCCATCGACGCAGTTCCAGATATCTTCAAGGCCATGGCAGCCGGCGAAGCCAATGCCACCGTGGAACTGACACCCAACATGGCGGGTCCGGCATTCGATGCGTTGATGGCGTATCTGAAGGAAAAGAAAGAGCCGCCAAAGTGGATCCAGACTGAATCCAAGCTCTATACGGCCAAGGATGACCCGATGAAGGTCTACGAGTCCAAGAAGGGTCTCGGCTACTAAGACAACATCCGGCCTGCGTTGGCCGAGTTTCCATACTAGCCAACGCACCGCCCTCGCTGTGTGGTGAAGGCGCGCCAGAACGCGCGCCTTTTCCGTCACCAGTTTGGTTGGAGCGGAGAATCAGGCTGATGCGATCAGCCGTGTAAACCCAGTAGGGTCCATATCCGCTCATATGATGGGTCGAACACATGTCCGATCAGGCACCCCTTTTGGAAGCGCGCTCCATTGGCAAGAGCTTCCTCGGCAATACCGCTCTCGATAATGTGGATTTCTCGCTGCTGCGTGGCGAGGTTCATGCTCTCCTCGGGGAGAATGGCGCTGGAAAATCCACGCTCATCAAAATCCTCACCGGCGTTTACAAGCGCGATCAAGGCACGATCAGACTTGATGGCGAAGAGATTTTCCCCACAGACGTCGCGCAGGCACAAGCGCTGGGTATCGGCACGGTTTACCAGGAGGTGAATCTGCTCGAGAACCTTTCGGTTGCCGAAAATCTCTTCCTTGGCAGGCAGCCGCGCCGGTTCGGCATGGTCGACCGCAAGGCTATGCGGGAAAAATCCCGTGCCCTGCTCGCGCGCTATGGCCTTGATATTGATGTCGATGCGCTTCTTTCGAGCTACTCCGTTGCCGTGAAGCAGATCATCGCGATTGCCCGTGCTGTCGACCTTTCCGGCAAGGTGCTGGTTTTGGACGAACCGACCGCCAGCCTAGACGCGCAGGAAGTGGAGATGCTGTTTGCAGTTCTTCGCCAGTTGCGCAGCGAAGGGCTTGGCATCATCATCATTACCCACTTCCTGAACCAGGTTTATGCCATTGCAGATCGCGCCACGGTGCTGCGGAATGGCAAGCTGGTCGGCACCAGGGTTCTGCGCGATCTTCCACGTCTTGAACTCATCTCCATGATGCTGGGCCGGGAGTTCGAGTTTCTCACGCATGAGGCTGCTGCCGTTCAACCGGATGAGAATGATGCGACCCCGGCGGCATTCCATTTTGAAGGCTATGGCAAGCGGGGAAGCGTCGCACCTTTCGATCTCAAGATCCGCCCCGGCGAAGTGGTCGGCATTGCCGGACTTCTGGGGTCCGGTCGTACGGAAACGGCGTTTCTGCTGTTTGGTGTCGATCAACCGGATAGCGGCCAGGCTCTGGTGGATGGCCAGCCCGTATCCCTCACCTCGCCCAAGGCAGCCATTGCGCAACGCTTTGGATTTTGCCCGGAGGAGCGAAAGACGGACGGCATCATCGGCGACTTCTCCATCGCCGAGAACATCGCACTCGCCTTGCAGGGCAGACAAGGCTGGGCGAAACCCATTTCTCGCAAGGCACAGCTTGAGCTGGCAGAGGAATATATCCGCTCTCTCGACATTCGCCCGCCTGATCCCAACCGCCCGATCAAATTTCTATCCGGCGGTAACCAGCAGAAGGCCATTCTGGCGCGCTGGCTGGCAACGGAGCCACGGCTGCTCATCCTGGACGAGCCAACAAGAGGCATCGATATTGGTGCCCATACCGAGATTCTGAAAATGATCGAGCGGCTCTGCGAGCAAGGCATGTCGCTTGTCGTTATCTCTTCAGAGCTGGAAGAACTGACGGCCGTCGCCCATCGCGTCATCGTTCTGGCGGACCGTCAGCACGTGGCGGAACTTTCCGGGTCGCAGATCACCGCAGATAATATCATGCAGGCCATTGCAAAGCCGCAGCAGATGGAGGCCGCAGAATGAGCAGTGCGCTCACGCTTTTTCGGCGCATCACACCGCAACTGGTGGCACTCGCCGTCATCCTCGGCCTGATTACAGCCATTTCTCCGGGTTTCCTTTCGATCACAGTTCAGAACGGCCGTCTCTACGGCAGTTTGATCGATATCCTCGTTCGTGCAGCACCGGTCGCGCTGCTCACCATTGGCATGACACTCGTAATAGCCACGCGCGGCATCGATCTCTCCATCGGCGCGGTTATCGCGATATGTGGCGCAGTTGCGGCAACGCTGATTGCAGACGGCTATCCCTTGCCGGTGGTTATCACTGTGGCGCTTCTGGTAGGGCTTGCCTGCGGAATCTGGAATGCGGTTCTCGTTGCACTTCTCGATATTCAGCCCATCATCGCGACGCTCATCCTCATGGTGGCCGGACGCGGCATCGCGCAGTTGATCACGGAAGGCGTGATCCTGACGTTCAATAATGACAGCTTTTCCACTCTTGGGTCCGGCTCGTTTGCAGGCGTTCCCGTTCCTGTCATTCTGTGGCTTCTCACAGGCATATTGGTCGGGCTGCTGGTGCGCAAGACAGCGCTTGGTTATCTTATTGAAGCGATTGGCATCAATCGGCGCGCCGCCATGCTGGCAGGTATTCAGGCCAAGGCGCTTCTCTTCTTCGTCTATGCAGTCTCGGGCGTCATGGCAGCCGTTGCAGGATTGATTGTGACCGCAGATATTCGCGGCGCGGATGCCAATAATGCCGGCCTCTGGCTGGAACTGGACGCCATTCTTGCGGTGGTTGTCGGCGGTACTTCCTTGAATGGCGGACGCTTCTCGCTGGTAGCCTCCCTCATCGGCGCCTTGATCATACAGTCCATCAACACAGGCATTCTGGTGTCGGGCTTCCCGCCGGAATTCAACCTGATCATCAAGGCCGTCATCATTATAATCGTCTTGACCCTGCAATCGCCCGCACTTGGTCTTCTGACCACATTTCTAAGAGCACCCAAGACAAAAGCGCCTGCCGTACAGCCGCACGCGAAGGAGACCGCCTCGTGAGCAACTCCCGCAATCTTCCCTTCTACGCAACGCTGGTGGTCTTCCTTCTGGCCTATGCGGTTTGTGTCACGCAGTTCCCTGGCATGTTTTCCACACGCGTCATCGCCAATCTGCTGACGGACAACGCATTCCTCGGCATTGCAGCCGTTGGCATGACCTTCGTCATCCTGTCCGGCGGCATAGATCTCTCTGTCGGCTCCGTTATTGCTTTCACCAGCGTCTTCGTCGCGGTGACGGTTGGCTCCTATGAACTGCATCCAATGACAGCATTCATTCTGGTGCTTTGCATGTCCACTGCGTTTGGTGCGGGCATGGGTGCGATGATCCGGTTTCTATCCATTCCCCCATTTGTCGTAACGCTGGCGGGCATGTTCCTCGCACGCGGCGCGGCCTATCTTGTCTCCACGCAATCCGTGCCGATTTCGCATCCCTTCATCGATGCCATCCAGAGCCTCTCGCTACGCCTTCCGGGCGGAGGACGGCTGACGGCAATGGCCATGCTAATGCTCATCATCTTTGCGATTGGCAGCCTGATTGCCAGCCGCACCCGCTTTGGGGCCAATGTCTATGCGCTCGGCGGCAATCCACAGTCCGCAGAACTCATGGGCGTTCCGGTCGGACGTACTCTTATCGGGATCTACGCCCTGAGCGGCTTCCTCTCCGGTCTCGCTGGAATTGCCTATACGCTTTACACGTCGTCGGGCTATTCATTGGCAACTGTCGGCGTGGAACTGGATGCCATTGCGGCTGTCGTCATCGGCGGCACTCTGCTCACGGGTGGTTCCGGTCTCGTGGCGGGCACGCTGGTTGGCATTCTCATCCAGGGGCTCATCCAGACCTACATTGTGTTTGATGGAACCCTCTCGTCTTGGTGGACGAAAATCGTTATTGGCATTCTGCTGTTCGTGTTTATTGCACTGCAGCGCAGCATCATCTGGTATTCCAGCTCGCGCGCCATGAAGGGCGCAACCTAAGGGGATTTGAGTGAGCCTTCTCGAAACGACCATCACGGGTAAGAAACGCGGCAGCAGCCACGCGCATGTCGTAACGGAACTCGGTAGTGCAATCGTTTCTGGCGCGATACGGGAGGGGTCAATCCTTCCCGGCGATGCCGAGTTGTCTCAACGATTCAATGTATCACGCACGGTATTGCGTGAAGCAATGAAGACACTGGCAGCCAAGAGGCTTATTGAGCCAAAGGCAAAGGTTGGAACCCGTGTGCTGCCCAGCGACAAATGGAACTTCTTTGATCCGGACGTGCTGGGCTGGCGTTGCGATGCTGGAATTGACCTGGTCTTCATTGAATATCTGGCAGAAATGCGCCTGGCTCTGGAGCCTGCCGCTGCAGCCGCCGCAGCCTTACGCGCAACGAGCGACGATATCGTCGCGCTCTATGCTATTGCCGCTCAGTTCGATGATGTTTCCCATACGCCAGAAACCATTGCCAAGGTGGACCTCGAATTTCATCTGGCCATAGCGCGCATGTCAGGCAATCCTTTCATGCGCTCTGCCAGTGCGCTGATCGAGGCGGCACTTGCCATCTCCTTCCGGCTCTCCTCGCCCGCTTCCTCCGCTTCCACCATCCATGAAGTGGCGGATAATCACCTCAAGATTGTTCATGCCATCGCCTCGCGTGATCCTGAACGCGCCATCGCTGCCATGCGCCATGTCATCGACGTAGGCAGAACCCGTATCGCACGCTGCCTCGCACCGGACCCACAACAATTGGCACGCCCCGCCATCTAAAGCACGTCCAGCAAAAGTGCGTTAGCGGTTTTGCGTCCGGACTGCGTAAAAGCAGAGATATAGAGGATTTCAGGTGACCCCGTTTTCACCGGAAATGCTCTGGTCTCTGCCCGTCCCCCCCACGGGAACCTAGCGCCTGCCAGACTGTTGTACTGGTGAACCAAGGAGGCGAGTATGGCAGACGATGTCAAGAAACCCGAACAGGCTCCCGCCGAAGGAGACCGTGCAACAATTGACCGCGAACTGGCCCGCCAGGACGAGAAAAATCCGCACGACCGGCAACAAAGCGACAAGCAAAAGCGCTAGAGAATTTCCGATCAAAACCGGATCACCTGAAATGCTCTATCTCACTGCGTAAACGCGGTCCGGACACCCCCCTGACCTGCACTTGCTTGGCGTTGCCTAGAGGTATTCGGCTTATCCTGACCGGAACACAGCCGTTCAGGACGGTGCTATCCAGATCGTGTGGATGTCGCCACTAACCCTGCGCGTCTGTCATAACGGGCTGTATGCCAAAGCTCCGACTGAACAGCCAGATCGTAGGAACCACACCGCCAAGGATGCGATTGTAACGCATACACATCAAACCAATGAGAGCCGATCTTGAATAATGTTGGCTGTGCGAGACGCACCATCAACTGAGATGGTGAAATCTGGCTTTCGTCTTTGACGCTCAGCCTGCTCAATTGCCTGGCAGAGCGAAAGCGCATTCAGTTCAGATTCTGGTAGCGATACCGCGAAACCGAGATCAGCAAGCTTCTGCGCCCGTACTGTTTGTTCCGTCTCTCCACCGGAGGCGAAGGGGATAAGCACACTGGCGCAGCGTGCACGCAGCAAGTCGCCCACGGTATTGTATCCGGCCTGGGAAATGGAAAGCTTTGCGTTCATCAGAAGACCCGGAAAATCTGTGCGAAAGCGCGCTAACGTAACCTCCGGCGGTACGCGTTGCGTCAATCGCTCAAATTCTGCAGCTGGAAGGTTCGGCCCGGTGATCACACACCAACTACGCTGATCCCCAAGCCGTTCCCTTGCTTCAAGGGCTGCTTGAATAAGGCCTGCTCCCACAGCACCACCGCCGGCTGAGACCACGACGTCGTACTGGTCCTCGGAAGGTGCTGCAGGGTCAGGCAGCACCAAGCCGGTGTAAAGCACCTTATGCGCAATGCGATGGGTTAAGGGGAAAGTCTGCTCAAGCCGAACGAAGTTCTCATCCCCGTGGACCAGCACACCGTCAAAATGCTCCTCCACCAGCAAAGCAGTCTCTTCGTCACGACCGGGTTTTCGATTTTCCTGCAAGATGTCCCGCACGGACGAAAAGAGAAGCGGCTTTGGTGTTGCAGATCTGACGGCTTCCAGGAGGGGCAGCAGTTCAAAACGCATCTGACGCCGGCCAAAAGGAAAAGCTTCAATGATTACGGCATGGGGCTGGGCTTCCCGGAAAGCACCCAGCAACAATTCGACGCGCTTTGCCTGGAACGCCTCATCGACAACTGCGCCGCCAGCATCGACAAGGCCGCTAAATCCGCTGTTCGATGCGTAAACTTCCGGCAGCTGCACATGACGTATTCCCTCACCCGGCATTCCCTCGATCCGGCTTCCGCCCGTCACCATCGTCACATCCAGACCAGCAGATGCCATCGCCTGCGCGATCCGGCTTGCCCTTACCAGATGGCCGATGCCCAAAAGGTGCTGCACATAGAAGAAAATGCGTTTGCCGTTCCCGCTTGCCATCACACTTCTGCCTTACGCCTTGCTGAGCGTGAAGAGGCGATCCAGATCGCGAATGCTGTTGTGATGGTCGAAATCGCTGCGCACCTTTGTTTCGGCCGCCAATGCTAGCTTCTGGCGCAAGGCGGGTTCCCGAAACATTCGCTCAAGCGCATGCGCAAGCTGCATCGCGTCTTCCGATGAAACGAGCAGGCTGTTCGTCTCGCTCTCAAACAGCTCAACAATACCGGAAACGCGTGTCGAAACCACCGGCAGACACTGGCTTGCCGCCTCCACCATGACATTCGGCAGCCCATCGCGATCACCATCCGCCGTGACACGGCACGCAAGCGCAAACACATCGCTGCTACGGTAATGCTCCAGAACCTCGCGTTGGTCGAGCGCGCCTTTCCAGGTAATGCGGCCCTCCAACCCAAGTTCGGCGGCCAAAGCTATCAGCCGCTGCAATTCATCTCCCCCGCCAATATGCGTGAAATGCCAGGAGAGATCGGCCGGAAGCCTTGCAAGTGCCTGCAAGAGCACATCATAGCCCTTTTTCTTTACTGCCCGTCCAACGCTGAGCAGCCGGACCGGATCAGCGGCGTCCGAGCCATCACGTAAAGACCGCACAGCCTCGAAATGCGGAAAGCGGTCGAGATCGAGGCCATGATAGCTGAGATGTACATTGTTTCGGCCGCGCGAAAGTTCGGTCAGCCGCTCAAAGCCCACGCGCGTGCATGTCACGGCCCATTCTGCATGCTGGAGCTTTTCCTCCAATTCCCACGACTCTGACGTCCATATGTCCTTGGCATGAGCCGAAACGGTCCAGGGAGTTGCCCCGATCATGCTGGCATAGCGTGCGACAGACGCAGGCGTATGGATGAAATGGACATGTAACCATTCCGCATCCTGCGGCCACTCCGCCACAAGAACCGCGGCCTGCCCAAACCTGCGGAAGCGGTTGGGCGAAAAATCGCGCTTCAGATCCTTCAGGAAAGCAGAGAGAGCCCGGAAGAAGCCTGGCTTTCTGATGCAGGAGAGGAACGCCTTGCCAACGCGCAACGGCTCATCATGCAGATATTCAGGCAGGTACCAGACCTTGGCCTTGATCTCATCATGAACCGGATGCCGCTTTTTGTCTGTTGGGCGGCGCATTGCCACCAGTTCCAGGTGATAGCCCGCCCGCTCCAGCCCCAGCAACTCCTGCGCAATGAAGGTTTCCGAAAGCCGGGGATAGCCCTTCAACAGGACAAGGATCTTCTTCTTGTGGACCACGAAAACTCAGCCTTGGACGATGGATAGGTGATGTTCGCCCTTGCGCTTGAAGCAGTCGGCAACGATGCGGGAGATAGTGGGCAAGCCTTCGAGCTGCAAGCCCGGCGCACTGACTGAAGGCGGATCCCGCTCAAGGAGGTCCTTGATCGCTGCAGCAAACCGCGTGCTGTCAGCTGAATCCTCCGCCGAAAGCATGCTGACCAGCCCCAGTTCCTGCGCTCGCGTTGCACGGATCAACTGCTCCTCGCGCGGCTGCGTTCGCGGAACGATCAGAGCTGGCTTGTCGAACGACAGAATTTCGCAATAGGTGTTGTAGCCGCCCATTGCGACGACTGCCTTGGCGCCCGCAATCCGATCTTCCATCCGGTTGTCGAACTCGATGATTTCCAGCAAGGGATGACCTTCGCAAGCCTGGCGAAACCCGTTGCGCTGCTCGGCAGACATGTAGGGACCAAGCACAATATTCGCCTTGATGGTAAGCGTCGGATCCGCCTTATAGGCAGCAATCACGTCCCGCACGAGATCTGCGCCATCACCACCGCCACCAGTGGTCACAAGCAGATAATCATCACGCTCCGGATGCGGCGCGGTTGCTTCCAGCGAGGCCTTGCGTTGAAGGAAACCGACGAAATTCATTTTGGAGCGAACCGACTGCGGCACATCAATGCCGGTCAGCGGGTCGTAAAAATCCGGTGGCCCATAGACCCAGACATCATCGTATAGTTGCCCGATCTTGCGCAGCACGTCGTTGCGCTTCCATTCTGCTTCAAGCAGGTGCGGAGCGTCCATCACATCCCGAAGGCCCAGAATCAGTGTCGTTCCCTTGGTCTTCAGGTAAACGAGCGTGTCTTCAACCTCGCCACGCAAGCCCAATGGCTCCTTGTCGATGATGAAGATATCCGGTTCAAACGTTTCAGCGGTGTGGCGAATGATCGACTGGCGCATCTTCATCGTTTCCTGAAGATCGATATGGCGATCCATCGAAGTATATTCGCCATTGCGCAATTTGATCACGCTGGGGATCTTCACGAAATCGACGCGCGCACGATAATCGAAGGCACCCGCAATTGTGGCACCTGAGATGATGAGCACGTTGAGGCCGCGATAATCTTCCACCAGCGAGTGGGCAATCGTTCGACAACGGCGCAGATGACCCAGCCCGAAAGTATCGTGGCTGTACATAAGAATACGAGCGTTTCCAAGGCGTCTCGGCATGGGCTTCAGGTCTTCTCCTTGAATGTTCCTTTGGCCGGAAAACGCCTCCCCTGCGCTATCCGTGAGCATTTACTTATAGGGGTCGGCAGCATCTCTAAGCCCGTCACCGAGAAAATTGAAGGCGAGGATGACAAAAATTACCGGAATGACAGGTAATAAAAGCCATGGATAGAGCGCGAGGACACTGACCGATCTCGCTTCCGTGAGCAAGACACCCCAGCTGGTAATCGGAGGGCGCAGACCAAGCCCTAGAAAGCTCAGTGTGGTCTCCCCCAGGATCATGCCGGGAATTGTGAGCGTCGCACTGGCAATCAAGTGCGACATAAAGCCCGGCACGAGATGACGGCCGATAATGCGCGTGCTGCTGGCCCCCATCAATTGGGCCGCAAGCACGTAATCTTCTTCACGCAGCGCCAGCAATTTGGAACGCACGGCTCTTGCCAGCCCCGTCCAGTCCAGAAGGCCCAGAATGAACGTGATGCCCAGATAAACGAGAAGCGGGCTCCAATCCGCCGGCATGATGGCCGCAAGCGCGAGCCAGAGCGGGATAGTCGGGATGGAGTGCAGCACTTCGATCACGCGCTGAACGACGAGATCGAACCAGCCGCCCCAATAACCCGCGAGACCGCCAATCACAATGCCGAGCACGAAGCTGGTGATGACCCCGAAAAGACCGATCGTCAGCGAAATGCGAGCACCGTAGAGAATGCGCGAAAAGATATCGCGGCCAAGCCGGTCGGTTCCAAGAAGGAAGAACTGCCCCCCTTCCGCCGGGCATACGAGATGCAGATCCGCCTCTACCAAGCCCCAGAACCGGTAGGGTTCGCCATGGCAGAAAAAGCGTAAGGGCTGGATGTTCGTCTTGTCGTCCGTGTAGACGCGCCGCAAAGTTGTCATGTCCAGTGTCATCTGCTGGCCATAGACGAAGGGCCCGATAAACTGCCCCTCGTGAAACAGATGCACAGACTGCGGCGGCGCAAAAATATGGTCGATGTTGCGGGTATGAACCTTATAAGGTGCAAGGAACTCGACAATCACAATCATAAAATAGGCGATCAACAGCGCAATGCCGGAGAACAGCGCCAATCGATGCCGCTTGAAACGCCACCACATCAATTTCAGCTGAGACGCCTCATCAAGCGATGAGGCAGTGCCCTGATCGTCAGCATAAGGATCAAAAGGCCCCTCCTTGACGTAATGCGGCAGGGCCTGGTCCTTGGTCGGAAGGTTCGCGCTCATTTCGTGCTCCCTCCGCGCAGCCGGATACGTGGATCAAGGATGGCAAGCGCAATATCCGAGACCAGAACGCCGACAACCGTGAGAAACGCCAGAAACATAAGGAAAGAGCCAGCGAGATACATGTCCTGGCTCTGAAGCGCGCGGATCAGCATTGGGCCGGTCGTTTCCAGCGACAGGACAACGGCGGTGATCTCTGCTCCGGAAATGACCGCGGGCAAGATTGAGCCGATATCGGAGATGAAGAAATTCAGCGACATGCGGAAGGGATATTTCATCAACACCTTGAAAGGGTGCAACCCTTTGGCACGTGCGGTCATCACGTATTGCTTATGCAGTTCATCCAGAAGATTGGCGCGGACTCGCCGCACCATGGAGGCTGTCCCAGCCGTGCCGATGATGATAACCGGAATCCACAAATGCTCGAGAATAGACTTGAACTTGTCCCAGCTCATCGGCGCTGAAAGATATTTCTGATCCATCAGATGCCCGATGGAGGTTCCGAACCAGATGTTCGCAAGGTACATCAGGACCAGAGCAAGCACGAAATTTGGCACTGCAAGTCCGATCAGCCCCAGCAATGTCAGGCCGTAATCGCTCCAGCTATATTGATGCGTGGCTGAGTAAATGCCGATGGGAAAGGCGATCAACCAAGTCAGAATAATCGTAACGGTGGATACCATGATGGTCAGCCACAGGCGATCACCGACAACATCCGAAACCGGCATACGATATTCAAAGGAATAGCCGAAATCCCCGGTCAGCATGCCACCCACCCAGTTCAGGTAACGGATCGGCATGGGCTTGTCGAAACCATAGCGGGCGCGCAGATCCTCGATCTCCTGCATATCGGCCTTTTCGCCAATCGCCTTCAGTTCTTCCACATAGCTTTCGAAGAAATCGCCAGGAGGAAGCTGGATGATCGTGAAAATCAGCATGGAGATGAGGATCAGTGTGGGGATCATCACCATAAAGCGCCAAGCGATGTAGCGAAGCATTTCACGCATGGTCGTCATACCAGAAGGTATCCGGCATATAGACGCCGAGATAGGACATGGGAGCGAAACCGTAGAGGCCATCCTTGGGCACATTGCGCAGCCGGCTGGAATGAACCACCGGCTGAAGCGTGGCGTTCACGGTTCCGATGGTGAAGACCTGGTCGGTATAGAGGTTCAGCATTGCGTGCCAGATCCGTTCGCGGCTGGCGAAATCCCCGGCTGCCCGCCAGTCGGAAAACAATTTGTAAAGCGCCACGGCTTCCGGCATGTCCGGTGCCCGGCCATCATTATTGGCGGACTGGTGGTAGAGACCCCACAAGGGCCATTGCATCTGATCGTCGGATGTAGGAGCCAATTCCTTCGGCGACATATCCGCAGTGGGAACGCCATTATCCAATCCTTGCGCCACGGTCATGATCGTCTCACCACCTTTGACGCGGCGACGCAGCAGCTCACGCTGTGAGACACGCACGAAGATCTTGATGCCGACCTCGTACCAATGGTCCCGAATGAGTTCCAGCACATCGCTTTCAACGGTATTCTCACCAGCGGTTTCGATAATGATCCGCGCGGAACGGCCATCCGGCAAAAGCCGCTCGCCGCCGCTGCCGCGGCGGTCCAGACCTGCCTCATCAAGCAGCCTGTTAGCCAAAGCGGGATCGTAAGCAGACCAGGCTTCCCGATATTCCGCCCTGAAAAGAGGGCTTTCCGGCAAGATCGTGTTGGAACTTTCCCTGGCCAATCCAAAGAAAGCCGCCTTGTTGATTTCACGACGGTTTATGGCAAGCGAGAGCGCACGGCGTACCCGAACATCCCACCACAACTTGCGCCAGACCTCATCCTTGCAATTGAGGTTAGGCATGAGAGCGACACGCGTTCCCTGGATTCGCTTCCAGAGATCGACGGTGAGCGGATAGCGCTGCTCGGCATTTTTGAGAAAGGTGTAATCGGCAAAGTCCAAATTGGTGACCTGCAGGTCACTTTCGCCTGTGCCGGTTTTGGCAGCGATCAGATCCGAGGAACTGACATCCATCAACACCCGGTCCACATATGGCAATTGCAGGCCGTTCTCATCGACGCGATGATAATAGGGATTGCGCTCGAACACGAACCGACCTGCTGGCGGCGGTGTGCGGGGCCTCCAGGCATCAAGGGTTGGCAGATCGGGATTTTCCGGTCGCACCGTGCGCGACATCTTCTGATGCAACGCCACCCAGTCCTCAACCCCCTGTTCCTTGATGAGGCTGGCGAGCTTACTCTTGTCCTGATACTTTACATGAAACTGCTTGAGATAGGCAGCGGGATGCATCAGCCGCAGCGGCGAGGGCGATGCAATATCTGCCAAGAAATCCGGGTTCGGATCATCCCAGCTGTAACGTACCGTCAGGCGGTCCAGCACCTCAAAGCGCGGCGGCTTGTCATTCACCTTCAGGCTTGCCGGAACACCACCTTTGAACAGCTTCTTGTTGTGGAACATGTCATCCCACACATACTGGAAGTCCTCGGCGGTAAACTCGCTTCCGTCAGACCAGCGATGCCCATCACGCAGCCGGAACGTGAAGATCCGGTCCTCGCTGATCTCGAAACTTTCGAGAATATCCGGCTCCAGTTGCAGATGTTCATTATAACCGACCAGCCGCGCATAGCTGTTGATGGGCATATAGCGGATATCGCGCTGTCCGCCGATCAACATCCGGATCGTCCCGCCATGCCGCCCGGGCAATTTCCCGCTCTGTGAAAGCTTGATCACCCGGGGAGATTTGGGAAGCCTCTCGGAGATCGGGGCAAGTGATTCGGCTGCATTCAAAGTCTTGAGGTACTCCGAATCCCGATAGGCCGCGAAGCTTCGCACGGGGATAAGTGAGCCCGCCAGCAGGCCAAGGACATGGCGACGCTTGATCATGGCTGCAACTCCCGCACATCCACGTTGCGGCGAGCCAGAACCAGATGCCCCTGCCCCAGATCGGCATGGGCCAGATCTCCCGGCGTCTCCTCCAGAAATTGCCGCGCCCAGAGCTTTCGCGCCTCGGCGCTCGGCTGGCCTACCGCTGTGAAATCCAGTGGCTTGTCCAGATTCGGCGTCGGCACGGCGGCCAGAAGCTTCTTGGTATAGGGATGAACCGGATTGCGCATGATGACATCGCAAGGCGCGATCTCGACGATACGGCCCGCATACATCACCGCAACGCGATCTGCCATGTAGTTTACCACGGCCAGATTGTGGGAGATGAACAGATAGGTGAGGCCAAGATCCCGCTTGAGATCCTTCATCAGGTTCAGGATCTGCGCCTGAATGGAAACATCGAGTGCGGACACAGGCTCGTCGCAGATCAAAAGGTCGGGTCCGAGCGCCAAAGCGCGCGCAATGCCGATTCGCTGCCTCTGACCACCAGAGAAACTGTGCGGATAGCGGCTCATGGTACTATCGGGCAAGCCGATCGCCTTGATCAGACGCCGCACCGCCTCAAGTCGCGTGCGGCTATCGCCGCGCTTGTGGATCTGCAGCGGCTCACCCACAATGTTGCGCACCGTCATGCGGGGAGAAAGAGAGGAAATCGGATCCTGAAACACCATCTGGATCCGTTGGCGCAGAATGTTCAGCTCCTGGCCCTTTGCATCCATGACGTTGATTGGTCCGTCCTCGGACTGGAACGTTATCTGGCCCTGATCGGCAGAAATACCGCGCATGAGGATCTTGCTGAGCGTCGTCTTGCCGCAACCACTTTCGCCCACAAGACCGAGTGTTTCTCCGCGCTTGATATCGAAGCTCACATCGTTGACGGCGAGTGTTTTCGGGACAGCACCAAAACCGGCGCCTCTCTTCGTGGCAAAAGACTTCGAGACATTGCGAACGCTCAGGACCACATCCGACGAGGCCCGACCACGCTCCGAGCGATCCACCAGACCTGCCGCATGCACCTCGATCTCACGCAAGGGCTTCAGTCTCGCCTCACGCGGCATGTCGAAATCCGGCACGGCGGCCATCAGCCCCTTGGTGTAGGCATGTCCGGCATTGCGGAAAATGGCATCCACCGTGCCGCTCTCCATAACCTCGCCTCGGTAGACCACCACCACCTCATCGGCCATGGAGGCAACGACACCCAGATCATGGGTAATCAAGAGGATTGCCATGCCCAGACGCGACTGAAGATCGCGCAGCAATTTGAGAATCTGCGCCTGAATGGTCACATCCAGCGCTGTCGTAGGTTCATCGGCAATCAGAAGTGACGGACGGCAAACCAGCGCCATTGCGATCATCGCGCGCTGCCGCATGCCACCGGACAACTCAAACGGATACATTTCGAAGGCACGCGCCGGATCGGCAAACCCGACCAGAGACAGCATTTCCTCGCATTGTTCCCGCCTTTCCTTTGACGGAAGCACGGTATGCGTCTTGAGAACTTCCTCGATCTGGTCGCCGATTGTATGAACCGGTGAGAAAGAGGTCATCGGTTCCTGAAAGATCATGCCAATGCGATTGCCGCGAATGGCGCGCATCTTGCGTCCGTCATGCGGAAGCGTCAGCAGATCAATCGTCTCGCCCGTCTCGGGATCGTTAAAAATAACCCGTCCACGGGTCTGCGCAGCAGGGGTTTCGATACCCATGATGGCGCGACCCAGCACGGATTTACCCGAGCCCGATTCGCCAACCAGTGCCGTGACCTTTCCGGGGCGTATACGCATGCTGATGTCTTTGACCGCATGGATACTGCCACCCCAAAGGGGAAAGGTTACGGAAAGCCCCTCAACCCGGAGCAAATCCGACTGCTCTGTCATTCAATATTGTTCCTGGACACCTCAATTGCAGGCAGCAATAAGGCAGGTTCCCACTCTTTTCGTCGACCGTAACGCAGCATATTGCCTCTGTCTATCTACAATGCCTAAAAAGGACAGCCACATCCTTGGCATGTGCAGTGCAAACATTTCGGGAAGATGACGCCCGCAATAGAATCTACCTTTATAGTGTCAGATAGACATTTAAACCGACCGCCATCGAAAGTGCCGAGATGACGCATAATGAACTGCCCACCGAGGACGCACGCAAAGCGCTGGAGAGAGCCAGAGAATGGATCGAGGCAGGCAAGCTGGACGACGCGGAACGGTTGCTGAATGAAATAGCCGCGATGCATCCGGATCCAGTGGCCACGCGGCTGGGTAGCCCGACGACCCTCGGCCTGCCGCGCAAAGTGCAGTCAGCCCTGCTGAAAATCGCCAAAAAACGCGGCGATACCGTGAGAAAGGCGGGGCTTCAGTACAGCCTCGTTCCACCACCCGAACTCCTGCTCCCGCTTTGCACTGTTTTGCCGGTCGAGCGGAAAGAGATGAATGCCCTCAACAGACAGCCGGTGCCACGGGTCCTGCATCAGATCTGGCTCGGCAATCTGGACGTTCCCCCGGCTGCAGCCCGTTGGCGCGACCATGCGGCAAAAAACGGCTTCCACTACAAGCTATGGCGGGAGAATGATCTTGAGGCGCTTGGCGTGCAGCGCCATCCCGCATTTATGGATATGATGGAGGCGGGTGATTTTCCCGGCGCAGTGGATGTTGCACGCTACTTCATTCTTTACGAGCAGGGCGGCATCTATCTGGACTGCGACTGGTATCCTGCGCGTGACGATGAGAGCTTCGCCGATCTTCTGCCTCTGCTGGGGCTCTCAGCGCTCGCGGAAGAAACACCACGAGATACAGGTGCGGGTGGCCTCTTGCTGACCAACTCGTTCATCGCAGCCCCGCCTCACCACCCGGTTTTTGCCCGACTTCTCGACATACTGCCGGAGGCAACACGCCTTCTGCCGGATGGTCCCGCCTGGTGGTCAACCGGGCCACTGATCATGACGCTGCTCTTTCGCCAGACCGTGTTCAGCGTGCCGGATGCGGCATTTGTCGCTGACACCCTGCCGCGTCGCGCCCCGATCGAAGCGGTTGAACGCGCGCGCCAAAAATCTGCAGATCAAGGCAAAGGGCTGCTGATCGGCTGGAAGTCCTGGTAGCCCTCAGGAATTCAAGAGGTCACCCAAGGAAAGCCATCGGCAGGCTGGATGTTCCTTTGTTTGCATCAGAATGCGCTCCAGCACGCTCCAGGCCATATCATCATGTACGAGGTGATGGGTGAGAATGCCGAGAACGAGGCCAGGCTGTCTGGCATAAGCCAGCAAGTCTGCATAAACCGCTTCCGGATCGCGGCCGCCTCTGCTCCCCTTCCAGTCGATTATGTCCACATGCGTGTTGATCAGAGGAAGACCTGCTGCTTTCTCACGCCCGAAGACCGAAAGCGCAGCGTAGCCCAGTCCAGGCAGTGAGTCGGCAATGCGGTCCGAAATTCTGTTCCAAGGCGGCACCATAACCGGCTGGAAGCGCTGACCATGCAGGGCCTTCAGCTTCTGCAATCCGGCCTGAATCTCGTTCAACACCACGGCCAGGGGCCTTTCGTCGCCAAGCTCCTGCTTCTTGGCTGGCGGCCTGGAAAAGCTCTCGTGCGACCAGCCATGAACAGCAACACTGACCGAGGGGTAGGCCTGCAAATGCTCGGCAAGCGGAAAGCCGGTTTTTTCCGGAATAACCGCCAGGGTAAGAGGCACACCCTGCGCATCCACCAAACTCAGCAATCGCTCAAGCGCAGGTGTTACTGCCACAGCGTCATCATCTCGAAGCCAAAAATCGAGCCTCTTCCCCGCCTTGGCCAGCGCATCCAGTTCTCTCAACCATTCGGTCTCATTCATTTCCGCACTCTAAGGCCTCTGCCAGAATCCTGTTGATGTCACGCGATGCAGCGTCTAGCGAATGCCGCTCCTGCGCCATGTGGCGCGCATTCTCCGAAAGCTGCTTGCGATATTTATCATCGCGCAGCAATTGCCTGATGGCATTTGCATAGGCATCAGTGTCGCCAGGCGCAGTCAGCAGTCCGCTCACCTTATGATGGACGACCTCGGGAACCCCTGCGACCCCCTCAGCAACCACCGCCAAACCCGCAGCCTGCGCCTCCAGATAGGCTAGTCCATAAGCCTCCCCGTGACCGGGCCAAAGATAGAGTGCCCCTGTCTTCAACACCGAGACGATCTTGTCTGGCGGCAATTGGCCATCGAAACGCACGCGTTCACCCAGCGGCGCGAACAGCTCCCGCACTGCTTCAGCCACAGGACCATCACCAACGACAGTCAGTGTCCACTCTTCTGCGGCGAGGCGTTTCAAGGCCTTTGCCAAGGCTTCATAACTGGAGAGCTTATCGCCTGCCCGCATCATGGCAATAGTCACCAGGTTTCCGGGCACTGGTTCCGGTTGAACCGTCAAAAACGGTTCCGTATCGATGAAAGGAGGCACATAGGCACATCGCGCATCAGGCTGTGCGTGAAGCAAGCCTTGCCGATCTCTTTGCGTCAGGCAAATATTGACCTTCGCAAGCCTAATCCCCTCCAGCACCTTTTGTTGTGAGCGCGCCCAGCCACCAATATTGCGCCGCTGCGAGTAAGAGCTTTCTGCGGTCACATAGGCAATGCCGTGCTGCTGGCAAAGAGCGGGACCCAGCAAATCCGGGGATTTGTAATAGGGATGATAGCAAAACCACAGATCAGGCTTTCCATTTTTCGCGAAATCGGTGGCGATCCGCTCGGATTCGTCGCGTGCCTGCCGGATCAGTTCCTCCGGTACATCCGGAGTGGCCGAAAAACTGCGAAGATCCGAGACGAGCTTCACCTCGTGACCTCCGCGCTCCAGCGCCTTCCACAACTGCCTCGCCATCAGGCGATCCCCCGAGGGAACCGGATGGTCTGGCGATTTCAGCGGTGCATAAAACGCAATCTTCATGCAGAGAGATAGGCGCATCCGGAGACGGATTCGCAAGGGGCACACATCAGTTTTTATTGATGAAGCTGTGCCGCGGCACTTTCCCGGCGCTCTTGACAGACGCGCTCTCGAACCTCAACTGATCGCACATGAGACGAAGAATGCGGAGACCCGTGTGAAGCACGAACCGGAAGACAATCATCCGCTTGTTGCGGCCATTCGCGACAAGCAGATCAAGGCCGGCGTGATCGGTCTCGGCTATGTAGGCTTGCCACTGGCCATGAGCATCTCGCGGGCGGGGTTCCACACACTGGGCTTCGATATCGATACGGAAAAAATCGTCCGGATCGATAAAGGGAAGAGCTATATCGAAGCCGTCACGGATGACGTGCTGGCCGAGGAAACGGGAAGCGGCAGATTTTGCGCAACAACCGATTTTACGCGCCTGAAAGAATGCGATGTCATAGCCATCTGCGTTCCGACACCTTTGACACGCTATCGGGATCCCGATCTTTCCTACGTGGAAAACACCTGTCGTGAGATCGCAAAAACACTCCGTCAGGGCCAGTTGATCGTGTTGGAATCGACAACCTATCCCGGCACGACGGAGGAGGTTATGCGGCCTATCCTCGAAGGGGCTGGCCTGAGGGCAGGTCAGGATTTCTATCTCGGCTATTCTCCGGAGCGCGAAGACCCAGGCAATCGTGAATTCAACACCTCGACGATTCCCAAGGTCGTGGCTGGAGATGGCGAACTGGCAAGCGCGATGATGCGGGCTTTTTACGGGTCGGTGGTGGAAACCATCGTGCCGGTGGCCAGCGTTCGCACGGCTGAGGCCGTGAAACTCACCGAGAACATATTCCGGGCTGTCAATATAGCGCTTGTAAACGAACTGAAGCTTGTCTACGACGCCATGGGCATTGACGTTTGGGATGTCATCGAAGCGGCCAAGACAAAGCCATTCGGCTATATGCCTTTCTATCCGGGCCCCGGTCTTGGTGGTCACTGCATTCCCATTGATCCATTCTACCTCACCTGGAAGTCGCGGGAATTCGAACAGCCTACACGCTTCATCGAGCTGGCCGGCGAAATCAACACCTCCATGCCTCGATATGTTATCGAAAAGCTGGCGGAAGCTCTGGATCGTCGTTTGGGCAAGGCGCTTAGTCGTTCCCGTATTTTGATCATGGGCCTGGCCTATAAGAAGAACGTGCCGGATATACGCGAAAGCCCATCGCTTCGTCTGATGGAACTCCTGATCGAGCGAGGCGCTGAGGTCGAATATCACGATCCCTTCCTCGACGAGGTGCCGCGAACACGTGAATACGGCCATCTCAAGGGGCGTCGCTCGGTTCAGGCTGAAGCCGATAACCTTGCAGGTTTCGATGCGGCGGTCATCGCAACCGATCATGATGGGGTGGACTATGCGCGGCTCGCCACACACGTTCCGCTGGTCGTCGATACCCGCAATGTCTATGCCCGGCGAAGCCTGGCATTCGACAACATCGTCAAGGCATGAGACCAGACATCGCGACATTGGAAGGGAACCTAGCTTGAGCAGACTGGACAGCTTCATCAACCGCATGAGTGCGCAACGCGACCTGCTGAATCATGTACGTGATGATCTGGCCATTCCAGAGGGCCCGATCTTCGAAATCGGCCTTGGCAATGGTCGCACATTCAGCCATTTGCGAGAAAATTTTCCGAACCGCCGCGTTATTGCATTTGACCGCAAGCTCGCTTCGCACAACTCCGCAACGCCTGATCCTCAGGATTTCGTGGAAGGAGAGATTCGTGAGAGCGGACAGGCCTTTATCGGTGCCGGTGCGGCTCTGGTTCATGCAGATATCGGCACAGGTTACGACGACAAGGACGCCATTACAATGACATGGCTGCCGCAAATGGTGGCGGGAATGCTGACAACTGGCGGAGTGGCGGTCAGTGGCCTGCCGCTGGAACATCCGCACCTTGAAGAACTGCCCCGCCTGCCCACGGTTGCCGAGGGGCGCTACTTTCACTACCGCCGACTATAGAGCGCCGGCCTACTCGTTTATCTCGCGGAGAACCGCAGAGGGCTTGCCCCTTCACTGAACCGGTCCCTCAGCGACTGCGCAAGCACGCGGCTGATTTCGAAACTCATGCGCGGATTGTCGGATACCAGCTTCAAGAGACAATCCCGGCCGATCTTCAACACCTCGACGGGCGTTCGGGCGATGGCAGTCGATCTGCGGGGCTGATCGGAAAGAAGGCACATTTCGCCAAGCATTCCGCTTACGCCCACGCAGCCAGCCTCTGCGTCGGCCGGAAGGGGAGCAAGCTCGACCGAACCGTCGAGCACCACATACGCGGCATCCGAGGCTTCGCCCTCACGGAAGAGACACTCGCCGGGCTGATAGCTTACGCGTTGAGATGCAAAGGCGAGGAGTTTCAGCTTACACGGTTCCACGCGGTTGAAGTAGGGCACTTTCCGCAGCAGTTCCACTTCTTCCTTCAGCAACATGGCGCCGATCACTCCCGTTCACCGCCAGCCAGGGTCACCCCTCAAGCAACCAGCGATTTGAATATTCCACTCTCTCGGTCGAGGGTTTCAAATGTGCCATCTTCCACGACCTTGCCGCGGTCAAATACGACCACTCGATGAAACAATCGTGACAGCGAAGTGTTCGAAAGAACCCACATAATTGCGGGATCATTGTCCTGTTCCCTCAGAAAATCGAGGACAGCCTTAACGATCTCCTCCTGCACACGCCGATCAAGCCCCGGAAGCGGACGGTTGAAAACGTAAAAATCCGAGCGTCGTACCAGAGCTCTCGCAAGGCTAAGTTTATGTCGCTGCGTAAGAGTAAGACGCCGGCCACCTGTCCCCACCTCGAAACTGAGACCAAGGCCTAAGAAACTCTCAAAAAGTCCCTTCTCACGCATGATTTCGCCGGCAATCTTGCGAATTCTGGCCGGGGCATCTGCCACACGGTGCGAAAGTTTGCCGAACAACACGTTTTCGCGCAGCGTTGCCGCAGCCATGTAGCGATGCGGATCGTAGCGTTCCACCCGGTCCTGCAGCTCGGCCGGAAGATGGGAATAGAAACTGTCCCGCGCTGCGACAACCGCATCCATGATTTCCTGCGTGAGAACACCAAAGCGGAAACGTGGCTCTATATAATGCAGACTGAGGCGAACGATGGAGCGTGCCTCTTCCTCGGATAGACCGGCATCTCCTCTGACCTGCAAGCGCTGAAGAAGCTGCTGATACTGAGCGATGTCTTCTGCGGTGATCCGCTCCAGCTGCTGAAAGAACGGGTGCTCAGGTGGCAGGTCTGCGAAGATTTCAACAATGTCTTCGGCAATCTTCAAGCCCATGCCGTACAGCATGTCGAAGAGCTTCGTAACTTCCAGAACCTCGAAAAGATACTCGCTATCGGTCACGTCGCGGCCAGTTGCACCCGACATGCGAGTGGCCGCGAAAAGCAGGTTTTCTGCCACGGTCGCCTCGACATTATAGGCCGACGGATCGAAATGCGCGACGATGTGGGCTGCCCCCTCAGCGTGCAGAGCCTCGCGCAGAGCATGACGCATCTCCACCACGCGCTCTGCCATGCCGGGATTCTCTTCGGGATCCAGATAGGAATGCAGTGCCAGTTCCATTACATCCGATGTCAGTTGCACCGCATCGAGCGCACGCAAGAGAGATTGCTTGAGATCATCATCGAACCCTCTCAGCACCGAGGTCGAGCGACGGTCGATCCAGTCAGCGTTCAGATCATAGGAGCAGTTCCCAGCAAGCTCCGCTTCTCGAACCTCCCATCGCCGGGTACTGGCATCCTCGCCGGAATAGCTGACAGTCGTTGTCGGCGCGTGTTTCAGGCCGTAGAGCAGATTATCCTTCAAACTGCCATGGAAAAAATAGCCGTCGGCAGAGGCATAGGTAATGCGCCTGCCGGAAATCGCTTCCGGCAATTCAAGCAGGTCCGTCTCGCCGAGGCTCACACGCCCGGCGACCGGCCAGACGATACGCGCCAAAGCCTCGGCAAGGCTCTCTGCGCCGTTGCCGGAATTATCGATAAGCGCCACGGTCTCGCCGCGCTCAACTTTCAGACTCACATTGTCCAGTGTGCGCGCGCCACTGCCGTCAGCCACCGTGAGGTTATGTGCCACAACGGCTTCGGCAGTATAGGAAGGCATTACCGGGTTAAGCTGGTGAAGGGCGGGATCGACCAATTGCCCGGGTTCAAACTGCTCCAGGACCTGCTCATACTTCACCTGCACATCTTGACGTGACTGATCCCAATCGATCAGCTCCTTCAAGGGACCGGGCAAATCCTTGTAGGCGTTGATGACCGCGACGAGCTGCCCGACATCGAGTGAACCCCTCAGCGCGAAATATCCGCCAATCGAATAGAAGAGAAACGGTGTGAGCTGTGACAGGAAGTTGTTCACGAACTTGACGAGAAACTTCCATTGATAGAGTTCGTAACGGATCTTGTAGATGTGGCCCAATCTGCGGGCGATGTCGGCGCGTTCGTAATTGCTGGTGTCGTAGGCATGAATCGTATCAATGCCATCGACGATCTCCCCGACCTTGCCCGCGAGATGGCGGGCCGTAATCTGTCGCTGGCGGCCCAGATCGATCAGGCGCCGCCGCATTTTCGGGATGATGCCCACCTGGATGGCAACCATGGCGAAAGCTATGAGTCCGAGCCACAGGCTTTGCAGGAAAATGAAGAAAAGCGCCGCGGCCGCCTGACCGCCCAACATGACCGGTTGAACGAATGCATCCCCGGTAAAACCGCCGAAAGGCTCTACTTCATCCTTCACCATGGTAGAGACTTCCGCACCATGCGCCTGTTTCAAGGCACTGGGGGGAAATCTCAGAACGCGATCGACCAGTTCGAACCTTATGCGGCGCAGAAGCCTCTCGCCGAGCCTTCCCTTGTAGGTATTGATATAGAATTTGAAGAGACCGTTGATGACGACCAGAAGCAGGAACACGCCACTCAGCGCCATCAGCATGGACATTCGGTCGAGTTCTATGCCGGGAAAACGGTAAGTCAGCTCAGTGAAAGGTATGGACAGTTCAAACGCGCCGAAGACCTGGGTGGAATCCGGAGTCTCGAACCCGCTCCCCTGTATTGGACCGTTGATGATCTGCTTGGGTAGATCGAAGGCCGCAAAATACGGGATCATGGACAGAAGTACGATGGCCAGGACAAACACCTGCTGGCGCCGTGTATGCTTCCATATATAGCGAAGTAGGTTGCGTTCCATCAGCGGCGTGTCATTGTGATCAATGGTTCCGCCAGACCCGAGTCGCGGAAGTTGTTTCAACGGATGACATATATAGGTTCCGCCGCCGAGCACCAACGAAAGATGAGCGCAGTTATCCCCCCGGACAGGCGAACTCTGGCCTGGTGTGTTACTTTCGCTTCATAAAGCAGAACCGACTGGGACCGGTGGCAATCTGGCACACCGGTCCGCTGAGCAGTCTATTATTCGTCCGCAGCAGCGCCGCTTCTTCCGGCGATGATTTCCCGCTTTCCAACATGGTTCGCCGGGCCGACGAGGCCTTCCTGCTCCATGCGTTCCACCAAGGATGCAGCACGATTATAGCCAATGGACAGACGGCGCTGGATGTAGGACGTGGAGCATTTGCGATCCTTCATCACCACCTTCACAGCCTTCTCATAGAGATCGTCACCGTCTTCCGCACCCATTCCGCTGCGGTCGAAAACAGCCGAATCTTCCTCAGCCTCGTCTTCCAGTTCGTTTTCATCTTCCGTCACAGTGCCCAGATAGTCTGGTCGCCCCTGTGCCTTCAGATGCGTGACGACATGCTCGACCTCGGCATCCGACACGAAAGGACCATGAACACGCATGATGCGCCCGCCGCCCGCCATGTGCAGCATGTCACCCTGACCGAGGAGATGCTCTGCACCCTGCTCGCCCAGAATGGTGCGACTGTCGATCTTGGAGGTGACCTGGAAGGAAATACGCGTCGGGAAGTTGGCCTTGATCGTTCCGGTGATGACATCGACGGAAGGACGCTGGGTTGCCATGATGAGGTGAATACCCGCAGCACGCGCCATCTGCGCCAGCCGCTGGATAGCGCCTTCAATCTCCTTACCGGCCACCATCATCAGGTCGGCCATCTCATCCACGACAACGACAATGTATGGCATCGGCGACAGATCAAGCTCCTGATCCTCGTAAACGATCTCGCCGGAATTGCGGTCAAAGCCTGTCTGAACGCTCACGGTGATGGTCTCGCCCTTTTCCCGGGCCTGTGCCGCACGGGTGTTGTAGCCATCGATGTTGCGCACGCCAAGCCGCGACATCTTGCGGTAACGATCCTCCATCTCCCGCACGGCCCATTTCAGAGCAAGCACAGCCTTTTTCGGATCCGTCACCACCGGTGTAAGCAGGTGTGGAATCCCGTCATAGACCGACAGTTCCAGCATTTTCGGGTCGATCATGATCAGGCGGCACTCTTCCGGGCGCAGCCGATAGAGCAATGACAGGATCATGGTGTTGATGGCGACGGACTTGCCGGAACCCGTGGTGCCCGCTACCAGAAGGTGGGGCATCTTCGCCAGTTCCGCAATCACCGGCTCTCCACCGATGGTCTTGCCGAGGCAAAGCGGCAAGCGATGCTTGGTTTCCCAGTAGTCTTCACACTCGATAAGCTCGCGGAAAAATACCATTTCGCGTACGGCATTCGGCAGTTCAATACCGATGACATTACGGCCTGGTACCACGGCGACACGTGCTGAAAGCGCTGACATGGAGCGTGCAATATCATCCGCGAGGCCAATGACGCGGGACGACTTCACACCCGGTGCAGGTTCGAATTCATAGAGCGTCACAACGGGGCCGGGCCGAACGTCGATGATCTCGCCCTTGACGCCAAAATCTTCCAGAATGCTTTCCAGCAGACCAGCACTCTGTTGCAGCGTATCCGGCTGCATGGCCTCGGTCTGTTGGCCGTAGGGTTCTTGCAGTAGCGAGATTGGCGGAAACTCATAGGTTTCATCGCTTGGCCGGACGGTTCTGATATCCCCGAGGCCAGGCAGACCAATCTGCGCACGCGGGCTGATCGAGACGATGTTGCGTACCGGCGCTGCGGCTGCAACAGGAAACTCAGGCGAAGTTTCGTGCAACTCCGCAACAGGGGTCGATGCTACGGTCTCGACAGCCGGCTCGCTCTGCGGCGAAAGCGCCGGCGCCCAGGGCTGCGACAGCATGAAGGGCGGGATTCCGCCGACAGGCGTAATTTGATGGGCAGATACCGGGCGAACCGCAGCCTGCGCTTCGCTCCTCGGTTCTTCGATTTCCTGCTGAACAGGTGCGGGTCGCTCTGCGCGGCGAACCTCGCGATAAAGCGATACAACCGAATCGCGCAAGGAAGGCAGCGGCTGGCGAACGATTTCGGTCGGACGCCGCCCCGGGAAACCCTGCGGAACAGGCCTCTGCGCCGCCGCCACCGGCTGCATCTGCTGTGGCACGACTGGTTCCGTCTGCGGCGCTTGCGGCAGCACGAAACTGCCATCGAAGCCCCCTTCAAAGAAGGCGAAGTCAGACAGCCATGGCGAGACGCTTTCAGGCGCAACCGACAGGGTTTCCGTCGAGATCACCGCATTAGCGGGCGCGGCCTGAACCTGTTCAGGCGCGGATTGCGGCGCGACCGCAACGGCTTCCTCAGCCGGGTTGTAGTTCGGACGGGCGCGCTTCACGATCAGCGCGCGGGGTGACGGTTGCGGCTTCACCTTCGGCGCCGAGGGCGCCACGGGATGCTGCATGGCCTGCGCTGCATTTTGCAATGCATCGACCAGCAATTCGGGGGCAAGGCTTTCCCCGCGATATTGATGCTGGGAATTTACATCAAGCGGCTCCACAAGCCGGCTCTCTGCCGCTGGCATACGTTCTTCCGGCGCAACAGGACTAACCTCGGCGCGCAGCTTCGGCTTTGCCAATGCGCTTTCTGGTGTGCGGGTAAAGCGCACATTGGGCGCCAGTCTAAAGGCCGCCTGCCAAGGCGCCTGCGCAACATTAACCTGGTTGGGATCCACGGCTGGCGTCATCGGCGCTTCCCGCGAGAACTGCTCGCGCGGATCCTGATCCGGCGATGCTTCGTCCTGGGAGGGATTGGAATAGTTGGTTCTATTAAACTGCATGATACCGACCGCATACAAAATGGCACCTGCATGTAATAAAAAATAAAGGTTAATGGCTCCTTTAGAGAGGCATTTCCGCTCGCACCGAAAGCGCCAGAAAAAGCCCTTAAAATTCAAGGAAAATCACACTAAATATCTGTAATAAAAAGCAGAAATAAATCTTCCTGCGGGTACCAGATCGATCGATCAGAACATCGGGCCATCCAGAAGCAGCTCATCTGCCTCATCGCGATCCATCGCAAAAATGCGGTTGCCGATTTCATAGGAAAAGCCCTGACGCGCAAAGGCAGACAGCTCCTTTGCCTTCTGCCTTTCATCCACGCCAACCTTGCGGAACGGACCGAAGGCACGCCGCCGCGCGTAGATGACCGCTGCCCGCAGGTCGTCCGCGTCGCTGACCGCCTCATCGGCAATCTCTCTCGCCACGCCCTTCTGAACCAGTGTCTGGCGGATGGCCTTCCTGGACTTGCCGACACGTTGAGATGAGCGGGTACGAACCTGGGCGTAGGTTGTATCGTCCAATGCTTTCACATCATAACCGAATTGCACGGCCGTACGCACGAGCGCCGTCACCTGCTCATCGGTGATGTCCTCGAACTTCTGACGCGCCTTGCGGCTGATGGCCTCCGCCAGTTGTTTTTCTGTCATCATGCGCTTTGACAGCCTGTAGGCAGCAGAATTCTTCGCCCATGCCAACATCCGAGCCGTCGGCACCGCCGATGCATCCCCGTTGGTTTCGGAAAACTCAGTATCTTCTGCCATTGCGATTTGCCAATGCGTTTCGCGAGTTTGCAAATTCGCTCGTCACGCTTTAAGCCCATGTTTTGACACCGTTCGTTTTGCAAAACCGCAGCACACGGTTTCGCTTGAAGCTTATGCGCTTTCCAAACGCGATGCAAAAGCACCGGCAGGAGGGTTCAAGCCTTACGCCTCAACGACGGCGTGAATCTTGTCCATTCCGCCAACGATTGCTGCAAAATCCTGCCAAACAGATGTTGCGCCTTCTCGCCAGGTATCCATGTCCAGAGGTTGCAGGAGCTGCCCGCCGTTCTGCCGGGCCACTTCCACAGAGCGGACTTCATCCTCGTGGACCAACTGATTGAAGTAGCGTGCGCCGGATTGCGCCGCTGCCGATAGGACACCCCGCTCTTCCTCGCCCAGACTGTTCCAGAAAAGAGCTGAAAAATAGACGACGCCAGAGGCACGAATATGGGCCGTCTCGGTCATGCAGGGAACGACCTCGTAGAGCTTGAAACCCGTATAGGCCGATTTGGTCAGATCCATCGCATCGGCAACGCCTGTAGAAAGGGCGTTATATGTTTCGGTGATCGGAATACCCACAGGGGCCGCACCATAAGCGCTCCAAAGCTTGGTGTGTAGAGGGCTTTGAATGACGCGAATTCGCTTGCCCCGAATGTCTTGCGGCGTTGTGACTGGCTCCTTCGTCAGCAGATGGCGCGCACCGTAATCGATGAAACCGGAAGCAACGAAACTCTGCACCCGCAGCTTCTCCTGCAAGCTTATACCTGTATCACCGCTCACAACACGGCGCAGATGTTCAGCATCTCGAAACAGAAACGGCAGATCAAGCAGCTGCAGTTCCGGCACCCAGCCCGAAAGTGCCGAAACGGTGGAGAGGCTCGCCTGCACAGCCCCCAATCGGCTGGCTTCAGCCACCTGCTTTTCACCGCCCAGAGCACCGTTCGTAACAATGTTGAACCGGAAACGACCCGGCAGTTGTGCCTCAACCTGCTCCTGAATGTGCCGCCAGATTTTTGTTTCGGGCTTATCCTCGCCCAGCAGAGAGGCAACCGTTACCTGTGTGGCACGGGCATGGGCAGAACCGAGCAGGGAGGGCAGTGCAAGCGATGCGCCAGCGGCTACCTTCAGGAAGGCACGGCGATTGGCAGAGATCATGAACTTCACCTTTCAGAACAAAAGCGTTCCTGCACACAGCAGCACAAGGGCGACAAGAAGCGCCGCCAGATAGGGCAGAGCAGCGCGAAACAAATCAGCAGGCGGGATGGCGGTCACCCCGGAGACCACATAGATCAGAATGCCAAGTGGCGGTGTTAGTCCGTGGATCATCAGGTTGACCACCAGGATGACGCCAAAGTGGATTGGGTCAATGCCAGCCGCCGCAGCGGCAGGAAGGAGAATGGGGCCAAGCAAGAGAATAGCGGCACCAATATCCAGGATCAGCCCCGCGACCAGCAGGATCAGGTTCGCCACCAGCAGCACAGTCCAGGGGCTGCTTCCGAAGGCATGGACAAGCCCAGTCAGCTGCTCAGAGACACCATCGACAGCCAGGAGGAAGGCAAAAGGGGCCGCCGACCCAATCAAAATGCCAATGGCTCCCGCTTCGAGCGCGGATTGGCGAAGGCTGGAGAAAATCTCCGCCCCTCGCCGTTTTCCAGCAAGTGCGAGCAGGAACGTGAAGCCAGCAGCAAGCGCTGCTGCTTCCGTTGGGGTGACAATACCAAAGCGGATGCCGAACACGACGATGATCCCCAGGCCAAAGGCCGGGATCGCGGCATGTGCTGCTCTCCACCGCTCCCGTACCGACGCCACCTTACGGGATGCACCGCCTTTCACCGAAAGCCGAATGGCCACGGCAAGGCAAAGCGCCATCAAGGCACCCGCGACGAAACCACCCGCCAGCAAAGACCCGACAGAAATATTGGTTGCTGCAGCCAGTAGCAGGAAGGCGATGGATGGCGGAATGACATTATCCAGCACCGAGGATGCGGCGATGATCGCGCCCGCCTGAGCAGGTGGATATCCGTTTCTCACCAGTTGCGGCTGAAAGGTTGATGCCCCGAAGGCCGCATTTGCGACAGAAGAACCGGATGCGCCTGAAAAGATCACACTGGTCAGAAGAACAGTCTGTGCCAAGCCGCCGCGACGGTGCCCGACAAGCGAAGCCGCAAATGTCACCAGCCGCTCCGCCGCACCCGACAGGGTCAACAGGGATCCGGCGAGAAGGAAGAAGGGTATGGCAAGCAACAGAAAGCGAGACATGCCGTTGACGGTTGAAGAAACAAGCGCCGGCTCCGTCAGGCTGCTCCTGAACGACATAGCAAGACAGGCTGCAGCCAGAAAGGCATGCGCTAGTGGCGCCCCGGAGAGAAGCCCGACCCCGGCCAGCACTGCCATATAGATGCTTGGCGACCATTCGGTTTCGAACTGCACAGACCGACTGCCCCAATAGAAAAATGATGCGAGGATCAGGGAAACAGCAAGCCGCAGGTGCTTCTTCTCCGCCAGGCGATCAAGGATCAGCATGAGGAGCAGAAGAATCGCACCGACCGCGACAAACGCAAAACGGATCCACTCCGGCAGGCCAAGCGTCGGAGACATGCCGCCGATGGATGCAATCGTGCCAACCGCACCGCTCAACAGCACCAGCGCTGCGATTGTGGAAATGCCGTCAGCTAAGACTTCGGCGCACAACCGCGCCTGCTCCGGCAAGAGCCGGTTCAAAACATCGAAACGCATCGCCAGAGGCCCGCGAAAAGCGAGCGGCAGGCTGAGCGATATCAGCGCAAGATGCAGCCATATGCCCAGCTCCTCCTGACCGATGAAGCCCGCATGAAACACATATCGCGCTACGACATTGGCGAGAACAAGACAGAGCAGAAGCCCCAGCAACGCGGCCAGCACTGCTCCAACGGCCTGTTCCACACCCGTCCTGAAGCGTTCAATCAAGCGGGCCACCATTGATGGAAGTGATGTACAGGCCCCCGGCCCTCACCGACCTGTAAACTGCGACCGGCGTTCAGTGCCTGGTGCAGATAGGTTTTCGCTTTTGTTGCCGCCTCAACCAGCGTCAAGCCTTGTGCCAGACCTGCCGTGATGGCCGCAGCCAGAGTACAGCCAGTACCATGATCATTCCTGGTCGCGATCCTCTGCGCGCTAAGCACAAGCACGTTATCGGACGTCACAAGGTAATCGACACTGTCGGTGGTGTCGCCATGACCGCCCTTGATCAGGACAGCCTGCGGACCAAGCGCCAGTATCCGCTGTGCCTGTTCCCGCATATCTTCGGCAGATCCGGCAATGGGAAGACCAGTCAGCAAGGCGGCTTCCGGCAGATTGGGCGTCACAACATGAGCCTTCGGAAGCAGACTTGTCTTGAGAGCGTCTATGGCATCCTCCCGCAGCAGTCGGTCTCCGGATGTCGCAACCATGACCGGGTCCACCACGATCGGACCACCGAAGGCCGATAGCTCGTCGGCGATTGTCTTGATCGTCTCGATGCGCGAAACCATGCCGATCTTCAGGGCATTTACCTTCAGATCAGAGAAGACTGCCTGCATCTGCGCCGCGATGACTGCCGCTGAAATATCCTCAACGGCTATGACGCCGCGGGTGTTTTGCGCTGTTACAGCCGTGATGACGCTTGCGCCATAAACGCCGAGCGCAGAGAACGTCTTCAGGTCGGCCTGAATGCCCGCGCCGCCTCCGCTATCGGAACCAGCCACAGTGAGTGCAATCGCTGTCATCACACACTCTCCCTCAGGCTTTCATCGATACGCTTGCGAAAGGCGGATACGGCAGCGGCGGCATCCGGCATCCGAAAGAGAGCGGAAATCGCGGCAACGCCATCCGCACCCGACGCAATGACATTGTTGATCCTGTCCTCGGTAATGCCAGCAATGGCACCGACGGGCAGCCGGGGATTCAGCTGGTAAATGCGGCGACGCAAAGCGCGGAAGCCCTCGATCCCAACGGGTGGATCAGGATTGACCTTCGACAAGGTTTCAAAGACGCCACCAATGCAGGCATAGTTGACGGGCGCCCGGCCTGCCCTGTCGGCATCAGGCAATGACTTGACTGTCACGCCGATGATGGCGTCGGCACCGAGAATATGCCTCGCCGTTTCAGGCTCCATATCCTCCGCACCCAGATGCACGCCATCAGCATTCGCAGCAAGCGCAACATCGACCCGGTCATTGATCACGAAAGGCACACCTGTCCCGGCAATCGCTCGGCCAATCGACACTGCCCGTTCAACCATCAGCCGGGTCGATGCTGTCTTATCCCGATACTGAATGAGGGTGGCACCGGTGCGCGCCGCGCAGGCAGCCAGTTCGGCCAGTGGCGCAACATCCAGCAGCGACGCATCCACAATGGCGTTCAGCCGATAATCAACAACTCTCATGACTGATCCTCGCCCTCTCCCGAATGTTTTCCGTCGTGATATTCGCCAGGGCATCGAGAAAGGCGGGCTCGAAACTTCCCGGCCCCTTCGCCTCTTGCGCTGCCATTTCGGCGGAGCAACCCGTCACCGCCAAGGCAGAGGCTGCGGCCAGAAGCGCATCTTTCTCCACAGCCATGAAGGCCGCGATGACGCCGCCAGAAAGGCAGCCCGTTCCGGTGACCTGTGCCATCCAGCCATGCCCATTCTGGATGCTGACAGCGCGTTGCCCATCCGAGAGCAAATCCACCGGCCCCGTCTGAATTCGCAAGCTCGCGCGCGTATCTGTTATCAGCGCCATCTCCGCTGCATTGCCACGAACGATGGTCGGGCCGAGCGCGATCAGCTCCCGAGCGAATTCCAGGCGCCCGCGCGAATAATCGCAATGAACGGGATCAACGATCCATGGCTTTGCGGCGGCATTGGCAATTTCAACAGCAATGCGGATGACGGCACGGCGTTCCGCATCCAATGTACCGAGATTGATTGTCAGAGCATCCGCCTTGGCCACGAAATCGGCGATTTCATCGCGCGATGAGGTCATGGAAGGAATGCCACCTACCACGGTGATACCATCGGCCGTGAACTTCTGAACCACCGTATTCATCAGGCAGTGAACACGAGGGCGCCGGGCGCGGACCTTCGCCAGAAGATCTGCCGCATGATGAGAGGTCGGCAAGGATCTGCTCACGGTCATTTCAGCTCCACAGCCAGTTCGCTGACCTCAGGCGCCTTCGCGACAAGGCCGCTGTCTGCCATGAAACTTCCGAAGCGTTGGTAACGCGCGGTATCAAGCGCGGCGGGCCGCTTGGCAAAGCGCGGCAATGTATCGGTGAATGCCTTGCGGTTCAGTTCGTTATCGAGGTCCGGATAGGCTTTCAGGAAAAGCTGCAGCGCCTCTTCCGGATGATTGGTGAGATAGACCGATGCCTTTTCCACGGCACGAAGAAAGCGCGGCAGGCGAGAATCGGAAACCAGATCCTTGCGGGTCACGAAAACCAGTTCATCATAGATCGGCACACCGTGCTCTTCCGGGAAAAAGGCCCGGCCTTCCTGGCCTTCGAGGCGCAGTTGGGTCATTTCGAAATTGCGGAAACCGCCGATCGTTGCATCGACTTTCCCGGCGATCAGCGATGGTGAAAGCGAGAAATTCACATTCACCAGCTCGACATCTGAAAGGGAAATGCCTTCCCTTTCCAGCATGCGCTTCAACATGGCATCCTCGAAACCGGAGACCGAGAAGCCGATCTTCTTTCCCTTCAGATCCTTGAGGCTCTTGATGGGACCATCCGCCAGAACCGTGACAGTGTTCAGCGGCGTCTCCACCAGCGTCCCGAAGCGGACAAGCTGAAGCCCCGCGGCATGATCCAGATAGAGATTGGGCTGATAATGAATGCCCACATCCGCCTGTCCCGTTGCCACAAGCCGCGGAACTGCAGAGGGGTCGGATGGCGGAATGAGGGTTACCTCAAGGCCCGCCTCACTGAAATATCCCTTCTGTTGGGCCACGACCAATGGCGCGTGGTCGGGATTGACGAACCATTCCAGCAACACGTTCAGCCTGTCGGCAGCCAGAGAGCTGCCGGAGTTGAACAGAAAAAAGATCGCACTGAGCAGGGCGAGGAATCTGGCTTTCATGGAAGCTTTCCTGATGGGAGCGTTGCTGCGCGGAGAGGAGAGACATCCTCGCGCGCCCAAGGGACGAGATTGGCTGTCAGCCGGTCCGTGACCAAGCGGAGCAGCACGGTGAAAAGAGCGAGGATGGCCATCGCGGCGAACATGACATCGGTTTGAAGCCGCGCATTGGCCTGCATCATCACAAAGCCAAGACCGCCGGAGGCCCCAACCCATTCGCCGACAACCGCGCCCAGTGGAGCGAGCGGCGCGGCGATGCGCAAGCCGGAGATGAGGGCGGGCAGAGCGAGGGGCACTCGTAGATGCCACAATGTTTGCCAATGGCTTGCCTGCGTCAGGGCCGCCGCATCCAGCATGGCCCGATCCGTTCGGCGCAGGCCATCGTGAAAGGCGGAGGCGACGGGGAAGAAAATGATGATGATCGTCATCGCCACCTTGGACGCCATGCCAAAGCCGAACCAGATCACTAGCAAGGGCGCGAGCACGAAGACCGGGAAAGCCTGCAATACCAGAACCAGCGGCCAGAGCATCAGCCCTGTTCTGGGAAAAGCCGCAACGCCGAGCGCCGTTACTGCCCCCAGCGCCGATCCGGCAAGCAGGCCCAACAGAATTTCGCAGCCAGTCAACAGTGTGTGTTGAACCAGAAAACCCGGCTGGTGCCAAAAAACCTCAAGCACAGCGGATGGCGCAGGCAGCAGATAGCGGGGCGGCGCAACCAATGTCGCAATCGCCTGCCAGAAGACCAGGAGAACAGTCAGGGAAAGCGCTGCCTGCCGAAGGGTCATGGCATAGCCATACCGATCAGCCGGAAGTGGTCGACAATGGTGGATGGACGCGCCATCGCTACGCAAACTCCTGCCCAATTTGGATTCGGGTCAGGCGATGAAGCGAAGCAGCGCTGGCATGGCGATTTTCCGTTCCTACGCCGGTATGACCCGGATCAGGTTCAAGGGTCCGGCTCACCGCCATCTCAGCACCGTCTGGTGCTCCCCTCGGAATAGCTGCACCTAACGGCAAGCAGGCCGACATGTCAACGCACACGGTAGGTTTCGCCTTCAGGGATACGAATGACTGCAGGTTGTGCAGTCAGATAGAATGACATTGAACCCAGCGTCGAAGCCGACTAGATCAGGACATGGCCTTCAGGTTCGTTCACACCGCAGATTTACATCTCGATTCGCCGCTTCGCTCGCTCTCGCTGCGAAACCCCGAGCTTGCCGCATTGATTGGCGATGCCACGCGCCAGGCGCTGATCCGCATTGTGGATCTGTGCCTGGAAGAGCGAGTCGATGCACTCATCATCGCTGGCGATCTTTATGACGGCGACCAGACATCGATGAAGACGGCGCGTTTTCTGGCGACGCAAATGCAGCGTCTGCATGAGCCCAATATCAAGGTCTTCAAGATTCGCGGCAATCACGATGCGCTTTCGCGCATTACACAGGAGCTTGTGCTGCCGCCCTCGGTGAAGGTGTTCACCGGGCGGGCAGAGGCCGTCGAGTTCAAGCATCTCGCGCAGACGATCGCGATTCATGGGTTGAGTTTCGCAAAGCCGCATGCGCCAGAAAGCCTTCTGCCCAAATACAAGCCAGCAGTGCCGGGCGCCGTCAACATCGGCATCATGCATACGAGCCTGGCGGGCGCCCCCGGCCACGATCAGTATGCGCCATGCTCGGCTGCCGATCTTCATGCCGCCGAATTTCACTACTGGGCGCTCGGGCACATTCACCAGCGCACTGAGCACGCGGGCCAGCGCAAGGTCATCATGCCGGGAATGCCTCAAGGGCGCGATATCAACGAGGCTGGCGAGAAGAGCATCAGCCTTGTGACGGTTCATGACGATGGCAGCGTTACGGTGGAAGAACGCCTGACCAGCATCGCGCAGTTCGAGCGTGCCAGCGTCGACCTGTCGGGTTCGACAGACTGGCGTGAGGTTGTCGAGCGTATTGAACGGAGCCTGCAGGACCTGCGCTTGGCAACCCGATCAGACCATCTGGTTGCTCGCCTCAGGCTGAAAGGCTCGACCCCGCTTGCCTGGACGATCCGGCGCGACCTCGATTTGCTGCGCACGGAAGCCGAGCAGAGGGCTGAACGAACCGGCAAGACCTGGATTGAGAAGATCGAACTGGACATTCATTCACCGAGCACGGACCAGCCAGCAAGCGGTAGCGACCCTATTCTGGAGTTGAACCAGATCATGCGCGAGCAGGTGATCTCGTCGGCTGGCTATCGCGAGCAGGTACGCGAAATGGTTCAGTCGCTGATGGACGATCTGCCGCCAGAGGCACGGCAGATAACGGGCAAGGACGATGCCGAATTCGAGACATTCCTCGAAAACCTGATTGCAGAGGGTGGAGAAGAGCTGATCGCCCGAATGGCCGAAGCCCGGAGCGAGAACGACTGATGCGCCTGCGCCGCCTTGACCTCACTCGCTATGGCAAATTCACCGACCGCATTCTCGATTTCGGAGAACGCCAGCCAGAGACACCTGACCTGCATATCGTCTATGGCTTGAACGAGGCAGGTAAGTCCACCGCATTCTCAGCCTATCTCGACCTGCTGTTCGGCATTCATGACAAGTCTCCTTACGACTTTCTGCACGCCTACAGCACCATGCAGATTGGCGGACGGCTGGAGATAGACGGCCGCGAGCAGGAATTCACCCGCGTCAAGAAGCGGAGCAATTCACTGCTCGACCCGGCAGGGCAGCCCCTCCCGGAAGCGCTCCTCACCTCGGCGCTGGGCGGGCTGACCCGCGAATCCTATCGCGCCATGTTTTCGCTCGATGAACATTCGCTTCAAGAGGGCGGCCGCTCCATCGTGGAAAGCCGCGGCGACCTGGGCGAGCTGCTGTTTTCGGCCAGCGCGGGCCTTGCGGAGTTGAGCGCGGTGCTGAACCGGGTGAACGAGGAGACGCAGCTCTTCCACAAGAAGCGGGCAAGATCGACCCAACTGGCCGAGTTGAAGCAGAAGCTTGCCGACGTGCGCAAGGAGCGCGACCAGATCGACACCTACGCTACAGCCTATGCCTCGCTTCTCGCCACCAGAGAACAGGCACAGAAGCAGTATGATGATGTGCTGGCGGAACTGGGGAGCGCCAGAAGCCGGCAGGCTGAGCTTCAAGCCAGGCTTCGGGCCTACCCGCTATCGCTGGAAGTGCAGCGTCTCGCTCGTGAGCTTCAGGCCTATGAAAGCCTGCCGAAGCCGCCGCGTGAGTGGCAGGCTCTGCTGCCAGACATGATCCGTGACGAAACCCGCCTCCACACTTTGAAGGCCACCATGGGCAGCACGATTGCCCGGCTGGAGCGGGAACTGGACGACATCCAGATCGATGACAAGGTGCGTGCGGCTGCCACGGCAATTGGCAGCATCGCGGAAGAGCGGGGCGTGATCATCGGCATGGAGAGCGACCTGCCACGCCGCCGTCTGGAGTTGCGGGAAAGTGAAACCCTGCTGGGGCAGCACTTAAAAGCCCTTGGGCGCTCGCAGGAAGAGGATCCCCATCGACTCATCCTTCCCGCCGCGCTGACCGGAAAACTGCGTGATCTGATCGAGACGCGGTCGGGGATCACGGCTGCGATCACCTCCGCCAGCCGTGAGCTTGAACGAAGCCGCGAGGCGGCCGCCGACCTTCGCCGCAAGCTCGACGCACTGACCGAAGATCATCCGGCAACGCCGGACCTTGCCCGACTGCAGGCAGCTCTGGACCGTTTGCACAGAAGTGACAAATCGGCCCTCGTTTCCATGGAGGCGCGGGGATTGGCGCGCTTGCGCAAGGATGTCGAGCAGAGCGGCCTGGCTCTTCTGCCCTGGGAAGGCGGCGAAGAGGAATTGCAAGCTCTCGTCGTACCGGATGGGCGACGTATCGATAACTGGCGAATGCAGGCAACGGAGCTTGATCGTCAGTTGCTGCGCGCGCGGGAAGCCGTGCAGGAGGCAAAGGCTTCCCTGGCGCAAACTCAGGCGCGGCTCACCGCTCAACAAGGCCTGTCCGACAGCTTCGATGATGAAACAGCCGCAACCCTTCGCCGCCAGCGGGATGAAGCATGGAAGCAACATCTGGAGATGCTGGATCGCAAAACGGCCCTTTCCTTTGAAGAGGCCATGCGCGCTGACGATCAGGTGTCGGAAATCCGCCTTTCCCGCTCCGGAGAAGTGGCGGAACTGCGAAGACTTCGACAGGAAAGCTCAGCCGCAGGAGCCAAACTGGAACAGGCAGACGCAGCCGTTCACGAGCTGACCGAAAAGCGTGGCGAGCTACTGGACGCCATCCGCGCGGCACTTCCTTTCGAAGCGGACCACCTAGCGGACGCCTTCTCGCTGCTAAGTCTTTGCGAGAGATGGCAGCAGGGGCGTGAGCGTCATCTACAAGCGCTCAAGCAGCTTAGAGAGGCTGAAGAACACCTAGCAGCCCTGCAGACGGAGCTGCAGAAGGAAACGGACGAGCTGGATCATCTGGTTCGCCGTTTTGCCATCGACCTGGACGGCGATATGCAGCAGGCTGAAAAGCTCGTTGCGGTTCTGGAATGGCTGGACCATGCCAAGCGCAAGCTTGCCGAGCGTGACCATCTTCAAAGGCGGCTGGAGGAACTCGGGCGGGATCTGCGTGAGCGCGAGCGGGATGCTGATGCAGCAACACAGGCGCAGGCCGGCTGGCAGGCGCAATGGCAGGCAGCGCTGTCCCAGACCTGGTTTGCCGAGGAGACCGATGCAGCCTCCGTACGCGCCATACTCGATACGCTGAGTGAACTGCCCGCCATTCTTGCGCAGAAGGATCAGCTGAGCCATCGCGTGACATTGATGGAGCAAAACATCACATCCTTCCGGCAGACTGTCGAGAAAACAGCCTCGGATCTGGGCTGGGATGAAACGGGCCTCTCAGCGCCTGCCTTGGCAGAACGGCTGATACGGGCGAAGCTCGACATGGAAAAAGCCGAAGAGATGAGAAACGCCAAGCTGGAGGAAGTCGCGAGCCTGAAGGGAGAATGGCAGGCACTCGAACTTCGAATGGCTGGCCACGCAGCGCAGCAGCAGAAGTTTGCCGAGTTCTTTGGCGTTGCCACGCTCGACGATATCAGCAAAAAACTGGAAGATGTTGCGGAGCGGGATCGGCTGGAGAAACGGAAGGCAGAATTCGAAGCGCAGCTCATCTCCGAACTTTCCGCTAGCGATCTTGCCAGCGCCACGTCGCTTCTGGCCGCCCTGGATGTTGATGCCGCAAGAACCGAGAGCGAACAGCTTGCTGAGCGGATTGAGAACCTCGCTCAACGAAGCCGGGTCCTCTTCGCGGACTTAACAAAAGCACAAGACCAGATCGATGCGGTTGGCGGCGACGATGCCGTGGCGCGTCTGGAAGCCAAGCGTTCCACGATTATCGTTGAACTTGAGGAGCTTGCTCTTCACTACCTCAAGCTTCGCGCCGGGACGCTGGCCGCAGAAAATGCGCTTTCCATCTATCGCGACAAGCATCGCAGTTCGATGATGACACGCGCTTCGGCCGCATTCAGTCAGATGACGCGTGGCGAATATAGCGGCCTGAGCACACTTCCCGATCGCGACAAGGAAATCCTGATTGGCGTGACGAAGGAAGGTGGTTCAAAGCTGTCCGACGTCATGTCGACCGGAACCCGCTACCAGCTCTATCTGGCCCTCAGGCTCGCCGGCTATGAGGAGTTTGCAGCAGTACGCCCGTCAGTTCCCTTCGTCGCGGATGACATTATGGAAAGCTTCGACGAGCCGCGTTCAGAGGAAGTTTTCCGGCTTCTCGGCAATATTTCCCGCCTGGGACAAGTGATCTATCTCACCCATCATCGCCATCTCTGCGACATTGCCAGGGCCACCGTTCCGGGCGTTCGGATCCACCAGATCTGAACGTCGGCAAGTGCTTGGGTCAAAAGCTGAAACTGACATTGCAGCGCCACCTGTTTGCCGCTATGTGCACTGATATATCTGCATTTTCAGTTTTTGCGCACCTTCGTAAGGAGCGGCTGCCATGACCTCACCCGATATCAATCCCGATGCAGCAACGGAAGTGGCAATCCGTCAGGAGCTGACGCTTGTGGCACTCGGCAAACGTTCTGCGGATGTGGCGCTGAGGGTTGGCAGACTGCTGGATGTCGCAACGCGAACATGGGCGCTGGATCAGGAAATCATCATCAAAGGTCGCCGCATTGCCTATGTGGGTCCAGCGGGAAGCTATTCAGGCGAGGTTGCGCGGCGGATCCACGAGCCGGACCTTTCGGCCATTCCAGGCCTCGGCGAAGTGCACAAGCACATCGAAAGCTCGCATCTCACACCGGAATATGAAGCCGCTCTGGTTCTCCCGCGCGGCAATACCTGGACATGCGAGGCGAGCCACGAATTCTCAAACGTCAACGGCGCAAGGACGCTCGAATTCTGGCTGAAAGCCCGTGAAGCAGGATCGCCACTGAAGATCTTCCCCCTGCCCGGCTCTGCCGTTCCGCCAACGGGCTATGAACATGGCGGCGGCTATCTTGGCTATGACGAGCAGAAAGCCTTCATGAGACAGAGCCTGATGGTGGCAGGTCTCGATGAAGTCATGGATTGGCCCGCCGTCTGGAACCGGGAAAACCCTTCCTATGAGCGCCTTTGGGGCATGATCCGCGCCACTTTCGAACAGCGCGGCGTGGTTGAAGGGCATGCAGCGGGTATTCGCGACCTCCCCACGATCAATGCTTTTGCCGCCGCGGGCCTTGCATCGGACCACGAAGCCTGGACCTTCGAGGAGCTCTGGGACAAGCTGACCCACGGTCTGTTCATGGAGCTTCGCCCGCACAGTCTGCCGGACGTCATTCGCGGCCTGCTTGACAGGGGGCTGCAGGATTGGTCCCAGATTGCCTTCACCACAGATGATCGCAGCGCATCCGATACGCTGAAAATGGGGGCGACCGATTATAATGTGCGGCTTGCCATTGAGTCCGGACTTGCACCGGAAATCGCCATTCAATGCGCGACGATCAATCCTGCGCGGCACATGCGCCTTACGCCATGGGTTGGATCCATCGCGCCCGGTCGCTACGCCGATATCGTTCTCTTGTCGGATGTTCAGCGCTTCGACATCGCCAAGGTCTGGGCGGATGGCCAGCAGGTTTCGGAGGGAAAGCGTTACCTACTGGATGTCCCGAAGATCGATTGGCCGGAATGGGCTACAAAGACCATTAATATTGGCCGCGCTTTGACAGCCGAAGACTTCGCCATTCATGCCGAGGCCGGTCGAAGCACCATGCAGGCTGCGGTGCTACGACCCTTTCACTGGGATGACCATTTCCTGACCTACGAACTGCCGGTCGAAGACGGCAAGGTTCAGCGCGATGAGAGCCGTAACATCACCAAATTTTCTGTCATCGATCGCTTCTCTGGCAAAGGGGCAGTGTCAAGAATGTTCTGGGTGGGCTGCGGACCCAGAACCCCGGATACCGCGCTCGCCTGCTCCATGGCACATGACAAACACAATATCTGGTGTGTGGGTTCTTCCGATGCGGCGATGGCGAAAGCTGTCAATGCGATAGCCCGGAATGATGGTGGTTGGGCGCTTGTACGCGAAGGCGATGTGGTTGCAACGGTTCGCTACGAGGTTGCAGGCCTGATGACATGCCGGCCGCCGGAATTGCTGCATGAGGAAATGCAGGCGCTCTACGCCGAAGGGGAAAAGATCGACTGGATGTACGAGCCGACGTTCAGCCCGCGCTGGTTCCCCGGCTTTCCGGAACGCCTCGCCTTTGCGACACTCACTTGCGCGCCCTGGCGCTGGGTGCTTGTGGCACCCAGCGAGTATGCACCGCAAGGCCTGGTCAACGTGCAGACCGGCGAAGTTCAGCCAGTCGTGTTCTGATCAGGCTGCTTCTGCCGGAAGAATGCAGCACTGCTCAGCAACAGGCGTGAGCACGGCTTGTGCGCCCGGCTCCAGTGGCTCAGCCAGCGATCCATTGGCCAGATAGGTGCCGGAGGCTGTGGTGCATTGATACTGGTAAGCGCGCCCCAGATACGTGCGGATGCCAAGCGTCAACGGCATGCCCTCACCTTCCCTTGCGACCGCCAGTCCATCTGGCCGCGCGGCCAGAATGAAACGATCAGGGATTTCTCCCAGCCTTTCCTGTGAAAGCCGAAGCTGTGCGCCATCCACCGTTTCAGCAATGACATTCTCGCCCTCACGGGAAACGGTCCTCATGGCGATGAGGTTTTCAAACCCGACGAAGCGCGCGACAAAGCTGTTTGCAGGCCGCTGATACAGGACTTCCGGCGTGTCCAGCTGCATGATCCGCCCGGCATTCATGATGGCCACGCGATCGGAAATAGAGAACGCTTCTTCCTGATCGTGTGTCACGTAGAGGGATGTGGTGCCATTCGCTCGCTGGAGACGGCGGATTTCCACCCGCATATCCACACGCAGCTTGGCATCGAGGTTGGACAGAGGTTCATCAAACATCAGAAGCGGCGGCTCGATCACAAGAGCACGCGCCAGGGCAACGCGTTGCTTCTGCCCGCCGGATAGCGCTGCAGGCATGCGATCGGCAAACGAGGAGAGGCCGACCAGGTCCAGCATGGCATCCGCGCGGCGTTGACGATCCGCGATGGAGATGCCGCGCTGCTTGAGGCCAAAGGCAACATTATCTCGCACGCTGAGGTGTGGAAACAAGGCATAGTTCTGGAACACGAGCCCGATATCGCGCTGGTGAGCCGGAAGCCGTGTCAGATCCCGCTCTCCCAGACGGATTGATCCGCCGCTTGGTTGGAGGAAGCCAGCCACCAACCGCAGCGTCGTGGTCTTGCCGCAACCGCTTGAGCCAAGCAGCGAAACGAGTTCGCCAGCCTGAACCGAAAGCGACAAATCTTTCAACACCTGGGTGGAGCCATAGTGGGCGGATACGTTTTCGAGTGTCAGAGATACGGTCACGAGCGGTTCACTTTGTCAGGAATGTAAGGCCGAGCGTGGCTTCAACGATAGCCATCACACCAACGGTCAGGATCATGAGGAGGACGGAGACGGAGGCGATTGTCGGGTCGAAGAACTGTTCCATATGTGCGAGGATCTGGATCGGCAGTGTCGAAACGCCCGGACCGGTGAGGAACAGCGAGATGGAAACATCATTGATCGACGTGATGAAAGCGAGAATGAAGGCGGCGACCACGCCAGCACCAATATTGGGCAGAACAACCGTCAGGAAGGTCTTCCAGGGCGGGCAGCCGAGGCTGATGGCTGCTTCCTCGATGGAAAAATCAAAGGAGGCAAGGCTCGCCCCCACGACACGCACGGCGTAGGGCAGCACCAGCAGAGTATGCCCCAGAAGAAGCGTGGTAAAGATTGGCAAGTCCAAACCGATGGTCACGGACTTCATCAGCGAAAAGCCAAGAACGATTTCCGGCACCAGAATAGGCAGAACAAAGACGTTGGAAAGCCATGAAGGAAGCCGAATGCGGAACCGGTTCAAGGCATAGGCCGCAGGAATGCCAATCAGGAGCGCAAGAAGAGTGCCTCCAAACGCGATCTGCAGGCTTGTCAAAGCAGTGGTGCGAAAAGCCGTGACGTCAAAGATGTTGGTGAACCAGCGGAAGGTAAAGCCTTGAGGCGGAAACGTCAGATAGCTCGTATCGCTGACGGCCGCGCCGAGAATGATGAAAAGCGGCGCGATGAGGATGACAAAAATGATGCTGGCAACGGCAATCAGTGCGGGGTGAAGTTTCGTCTGCATCTTGCTCAGGCCGCCATTGGGTTCATGCGGCGCGCAATCCGCGTCATCAGCACCACGATTGCAATGGTAACCACCACCATGATCGCCGCGATTGTCGATGCGCCGGTCCAGTCAAAGGTGACCATGGCGCGCTGGTAAAGGAAGGTGCCCATCATCATTTGCCGCTCGCCGCCCAGAAGCTGAGGCGTGGCATAGGATGTGAAACTGCCGGTAAACACCAGCACGGCGCCAATGATGATGCCGGGCATGGCCAGAGGCAGAATTACCTGCCCGAACACAGCCAATGGTGTGGCACCCAGAGAAGACGCCGCCTCCAGAACATCCTTGGGAATGCCTTCCAAAACGCCCGCCAAAGTCAGGATCATCAGCGGCACAAAGAGATAGACCATGGCAGCTATCACCGCGCCTTGCGTGTACAGCATGGAAAGCGGTTCAGTAATGAGCCCAAGCTTCAGGAGAACGGTATTGAGGATCCCATTCTTCCCGAGCAGAATGAGCCAGGCAAAAGATCGCACGACGACCCCCGTCAATAAAGGGAAGACGGCGGCAATGATCATGATGCTTTTAAGGCGCCCCGGCATATGCGCCACCACATAGGCCGCGATGAAGCCCAGTATGACGGAAATGACTGTGGTGATCAGCGATACTTCAATCGTACGGTAAAGGACATTACGCCGGAAGCCGCTGTTGAAGAAGGAAAGGTAGGGCGCAAGCCAGCCCTTCGAATCCGTGAAAGTGGCAAGCAGCGTGGTGCCAACGGGAAAAATCAGGAAAAGCAGGACCAGAAGCGTGGCAGGCGCCACCAGTAACCAAGGGCTTAAACGTTTAATCATGCCGATCTGAGGCTTTTCTTTCCGGGGACAATGGACACGCGGATGGGGCGCAGGAAGAAGGTTGTACGGATATGAGCGCTCTGCTTAGCAAATGAACAATGCCGGATAAAGAGGCATTGTTCAAGGCCATCGCCCGGCAAATAGCGGAGCGATGGCCTTTCTCACAACTTACTGGCTGAAAATCTCATTCCAGCGATCGATCCAGTCGGTCTTCGCTTCGTTGAGCTTCTCGTAATCCAGACGGTTCAGCTTGGCGATCATATCAGCGCCATAGGTCCACATTTTCGCTTGCTCCGGCGTCAACTGAACCTTGCTGTTCACCGGGGCGTCGACGCCCTGCTCTGCTTGGATCTGCTGAACGTCCTTGGAGAGGACGAAGTTGATGAACTGGTGGGCCAGTTCAACATTTTCCGAGCCCTTTGGAATGTTGACCGTGTTGAGCGTGGCGATGTCTCCATCGGAGAGGCTGGCCCAGGTCATTGTCGGAACGGCGCTCTTGAGCGAAGCCAGCGTGAAATCCTGCGCAATGGCAACCTTTGCCTCGCCGGTGGAAATGAGGTTCACCATTTCAGAGCCGGTATTGTAGTTTTTCGCCACGTTTGGCTTCAGCGCTTCCACGGCTTCAAACGTCTTGTCTGCATCTTCAAAGGCATCCGCACCGGCATGCTTACCAGCCTGCATCACAACCATCGGACCAGCCGTGGTGGTGATTCCAGGAAGCGTGATGGCGCTTTTCAGATCCTCGCGCCACAAATCATTCCACGACGTGATGTCCGGCTTCACCTTCGCACTGTCATAAACGATGCCCACCCGACCAATCGTATAGGCAGGTCCGTAACCACCCTGGGGATCTTTGGCGATATCGTAAAGCGCGGCCAGATTGGGAAGCTTGGAAGCATCCACTTTCTGGAACAGCCCCTGCGCAATTCCGAGCTGCGAGAAACTGTCCGTCAGGTAGATGACATCAACGCCCTTGCCATCACGAAGCTTGAGCTTGTTCAGGCGATCGGCATTATTGCCGGTCTCGAACACAATTTCGCAACCGCAGATCTTTTTGAATGGCTCGATGACATTGGCATTCAGCTTGTCACCATTGTAACCCCACCAGGAAATGGTGAGCGTCTTTGCCTGCGCCGATGTGTTCAACGCACCTGCCAAGACCAAGCCGAACGCCATTGCAGAGGCGCGCAGGCGGTTACGATAAGTCATTTCGTCGTTCCTTCTCTGGGGATTTTTTGTGCGAGCACAGCCCGCAGACGAATGATAGTGACACTTTTCACCTCATTTCAAGCCGTCGATGCAGTGCAGCATAAGCAATTCAAGAAATTCCCAGAGCAGCCTCACCTCAAAGGCGAGACGCACCATGATTTAATCGCGATGGTTTAAATCCCTCTCTGTTATGTGAACAGGTTTAGAGAACCACGGTAGAGCATGTAAATTGCCACGACAAAAACGAGGGCGGCGAAAAGCGTATTTAGTACGCCCTTACGTGCGGAGAGATGCTTTGCACTCAAAGACCCGACGAAGCCGCCGAACGCACCACCCGCAACGAAGAGAAGGCCCAGAGGCCAATCCACGAACCCCGAAAATGCATAGTTCACAGTGGTCGTAAGGCCGAAGGCCGTGACGGCGACGAGTGAGGAGCCGATGGCGAACAGGATCGGCATTCCCGTGGAAGCGACCAGACCGGGCACGATAAGGAAGCCGCCACCAATACCGAAAAAGCCGGAAAACAGGCCGGTCACGCCACCGAACCCCACGACCTTGCTGACATTCTCACGCGAGCATTGCGCACCGGGATTACCTTCCATTCCGCGCTTGCGAAACATGAGGCTGGCGACGAGCAGCATGAGCAAAGCAAACAGCATCAAGAGCTTCTGCCCATCCACCATCTTGCCGAAAGACGATCCGAAATAGGCCCCGATGATGCCGGCAACGCTGTATATGCCAGCGCAGCGCCATTTAACGTGCCCCGCGCGCGCATGACCCACAAGATTGGTCAGCGCACTTGCAGAGACAGCGAAGGCGCTCGTGCCGATGGCAATGTGCGCGTTCGGTACGCCGACGAAATACACCATCAACGGCACGGCCAATATGGAGCCACCGCCGCCGAACATGCCCAGCGTGAAGCCGACAAGTCCACCCGAAAAGGCTCCCAGCAGATATTGCAACGGCTCCAGATGCATCATGATGACGCCCTGACGCGGGCCTGAGCGGCAGATCCACGACGTTCGAACAGAACATGATGGACGAACATCCCGGCAAGCATGGCAGCGACGAAAATGGCGATTTCCCAGCGGCCAAAGATCAAGCCAGCAATGGCGGGACCGGGACAAAGCCCCACAAGCCCCCAACCCAAGCCAAACAAGGCCGATCCGCCCGCCAGCTTGGCATCGATGACGCGACTTGCCGGAACATGGAACTGCTTGTCAAAGAGCGGCGCCTGCCGCTTTGCCGTGATGCGATAAGCAATTGCTGAGGGAATAAGAGCGCCCCCCATGACGAAGGCCAAGGCTGGGTTCCAGTTGCCGGTGATATCCAGAAAGGCAAGAACGACCGCCGGATTGCTCATCCCCGACAGGACAAGGCCTGCCCCGAAAAGTGCGCCTGCCAGGAGCGCGGCCATGAGTCGAGTGTTCATACCACGCCTCCAAGAAGATGTTGAACCACGAAGACCGTCAGCATTGCCGTCAGCATGAAGATCGCCGTGGCAACCAAAGAACGGGGAGACAGGCGTGCGAGGCCGCAGACGCCGTGACCACTTGTGCATCCCGATCCGAGGCGCGTGCCGAAACCGACGATAAGCCCACTGACGATCAGTATGGGAAGCGAGGATGTAACCACCACCTCAGGCCAGCCGAGAAGAAGCGAAAGGACAAAGGCGCCAGCCAGGATTCCTCCCAGAAAGCTCCAGGCCAGACTGCGGCTGGAGGCATTTCCCAGATAGGACGCGGAGGCAACAAGGCCAGAAATGCCGGCAATGCGCCCATTCAGCAGCAGATAAAGTCCAGCCGATGTGCCAATAAGCAGACCACCCGCAAAAGGCAAAAGGAAAGATGACATTGACATAAGCTGTTCTCGTCAGATCACGTTGATCGGTATTTTCAGGTATTGCACACCGTTATCTTCAGCAGGAGGCAACTTGCCGCCGCGCATGTTGACCTGGACGGATGGCAGGATCAGCTTGGGCATATCGAGCTTGGCGTCCCGCGCGTTGCGCATGGCAACGAACTCATCTTCGGACACACCGTCATGAACATGAATGTTTCCGGCTCGCTGTGCTGCGATTGTGGTCTCCCATGCATAGTCGTCACGACCCGGCGCCTTGTAATCGTGGCAAAGGAATAGCCTGGCCTCACCCGGCAGCTGCATCAGACGCTGGATGGAGCGAAACAACATACGGGCATCGCCACCCGGAAAATCGCACCGCGCCGTGCCGTAATCCGGCATGAACAATGTATCGCCTGGGAAAACCGCATCGCCGATTACATAAGCCAGGCATGCTGGCGTGTGCCCGGGTACATGCAAGACTGTGGCCTGCAGCGAGCCGATGGCAAAACGATCGCCGTCTTGAAAAAGATGATCAAACTGGCTGCCATCCCGCTCAAACTCGGTTCCGGCGTTGAAAATCTTGCCAAATACCTGCTGGACCCGAATGATATCCCTGCCGATGGCCAACTGCCCGCCGAGCTCCATCTGCAGAAGGGGCGCTGCCGAAAGATGGTCGGCATGGGCATGGGTCTCCAGCAGCCATTGCACTTCCAGGTTTTCGCTTTTCACGTAATCAATCAGCGCCCGCGCTGATTCATTCGTCGTTCTGCCTGCTGCCGGATCATAATCAAGGACACTGTCAATAATGGCGCAGGCTTGCGAATCCGGATCGCGAACGACGTGACTGATCGTAAACGTCGCCGGATCGAAGAATGACTTCACGATTGGTCGGGGCTGCGCGCCAGCAAGGGCGCTCTCGATGATTTCTGCTGCATGTGAAACTGCTGGGTCTGACATATCGACACCCTCCGTTCATAACAACATATACATACTTACTGTAAATATGCAATAGTGGTGCGCCCGACGGAATCGGGCTATGCCTTAGACGCCGACCTTCAAGGGAGAGAATACCGTGGCTGACGGAATACCAGCGCCCGCGCTTTGCTTGCATGATCCAGCGCCAGCCTTCACCGCCCGCTCCACGCAAGGGCCGATTTCGCTCTCGTCCTATCGCGGAAAATGGGTTTTGCTGTTTTCGCATCCGGCGGACTTCACGTCCGTTTGCACCAGCGAATTCCTCGCATTTGCAAGGGCAGAGCAGGAATTCGCGCGGTTGGATTGCGCCTTGCTTGGCCTCTCTGTCGATAGTCTTTATGCGCATCTCGCATGGCTGAAAGACATTGAAGAAAAGTTTGGCATCAAGATTGGATTCCCCCTGATCGAAGATTCCTCGATGGTCATTGCACGCGCCTACGGCATGCTGGATGCCAATGCCGGAGGCAGCGGAACGGTGCGCGGCAGTTTCGTTATCGATCCGGTCGGGGTTATCCGCGCGATCGTCTGGTATCCCATGAATGTGGGCCGATCCGTCGCGGAGCTGCTGCGCCTTGTCGAGGCGCTCCAGACCGCTGAGCGAGAGCAGGCTTTAACGCCGGAAGGCTGGAAGCCGGGCGAAGCGCTGATGGAGCCCGCTGCAACACGCTTTGACCAGGCTGGCCCGTTGAAGACAGGCGAAACCTGGTACTATCGGGAGCGACAAAAATGACGCCTCCATCTCTGCCACTTGAGCAAATGTTGGAGAAATCGGCCGAAGCTGCCGAGTTTCTCCGACTTTTTTCAACACAAAGCCGGTTGATGCTGCTGTGCTTCATTTCGCAGAAAGAGCGATCTGTGGGCGAGATACAGGAGGAACTGGCATTCAAGCAGCCAGCCCTCTCCCAGCAGTTAGCGGAATTGCGGCAGGCTGGCGTTGTGCGAACCCGCCGTGAGTCGCGCCAGATTTTCTACTCCATTGCGGATGAACGGGTAGACGCCGTGCTTCAGACATTGCTGAAGCTATTCTGCCCTCCCCCCACTTCCCATTCGAAGCAGGGAGAAGCAAAAGCGGCATCAAGCCCAGCACCTCACCCACTCGGTGAAATGGCGCAATGGGCCATTATCGATGCATCAGAGCAGAACTCATCCTGACCGGATCAGGCCGCCTGATGCAGTCTGCGTGTAAACAGCGCGCCGCGGGTCCACTGAGAGAAGGCCTTGGCCGCAGCCAATACCGCCAGATCAATGACAGGTTCGATCAGCACGACGCTCATGTAGGCTATGCCGAAGCTTGAGATCTCGGCGAAGTTCTCCACGGTGAAGCCGTGGCCATAAAGTGCCCAGAAGGCGACCCAGACTACGATGCCGCCCTGATAGCTGGCCGAGAGAAGAAAAGCCTGGGCGTATTTCACATCCACATAGGCAGTTTTGGCCGGAATGATCCGCCGCGCAAGAAGCGCGATGCCCCACAGCGGGACCAGAAGCGTTGTTACATTCATGCCGTATTGCGGCAAATCGAAAGGTGCGAAGAAAAGGCCCTGAATCAGCAATCCTGCAGCAAGGCCGATAGAGGCCGCCCCTGCGCCAAACATCAGAAACAGTGTCGATCCAAGAATGAGATGCACCTCGGAAACGCCGACCGGATGATGGGGAAGGATCTCGAAGAAACTGAACACAAGGCCGGTTGTCAGCACGCTCCGGCAGATAAAAGGCAGCACGCCCCCTTCTTCCCGCAGGCTCACATGGACCAGTTTTGCCGCAAGGCCGAAAGCAGCCGCGGCTGTGGCATAGCTCAATAGGATTTTGGCGCCATCGACGACGCCGGGTTCGATATGCATGTTGACCTCCCCGCGCCCACCGCGCGGCTGGATGATGAAAGTGAGCCGAAGCCCGTGAACGATGGCAGGTCTCCTGACTTGCGGCAGCGCTCAGCTCGCCTTCCCAGCCTCAAAGAAGAATTTGGCCAGTGGCATTAAGAACCGAACTTCCGCTTACAGTTGCGGGGGCAGTTGTGGAATCGACCGTATATCAGTCTCACCACATTCCCTTTTCATCCGACGGGAATACCCGGCGGAACCATCGCCCCCAAGCTAAGCGGGAAAGACAGGCAAAGGCAATTCGGCTTTTGGTGGAGTCACAACAAAAGCGCGCAGTGCATGGAAAGAGGGCCGTTCTCCCATCGGCCTATGTTACCCAGCCAAGGCGCTCGGCCAGCGTGTAGAGAACGAATATCCCGCAGATCAGCAAACCGCAGAACACGGCAAAAGAGCCCAAATCCTTCGCGTGACGCCCGGTCAGGGAATATTCGGGCGAGACCCGGTCCACCAGCTCCTCCACCGCCGTGTTCAAGGCTTCCAGCGCCAGAACGAAGAGGAAAAGGCAAGTCAGGATCACGATCTTCAGAGCCCCCGCGCCAATGGCAAGAAACAGCGCGAGAGCGCCTGCAAATGCCAAAAGCTCATGGCGAAAGGCCGCCTCCCGCCAAAGCCGCCGGAAGCCCCCATAAGAATAGCGTTGAGCCGCCAGGAGATGGCGGATGCCATCGACTTTCTCCGGTGGAAGATCAGGACCGTGCATTCTTTTCGACTCACAGCTCGAATGGATCTCGAGTGAGGGGGTGGGTAGCGCGGTGCTCCAACTGACGATGCCGAGACAATCTTCACCAGTATTCGCGTACGCATCCTGACCCAGCAAGCGCACAAAGGAAAGTGCCCTCTCTTACGCATGGTTCTGCGCGCAGGATCTGAAACAAACCCGAAAAAGGCGGGTTGAGCAACTGGCGAGATTTGAACCGCCTGCCTTGCCTTTACGTGGACCGGGTTGTGGCAACTTCTTCGCCAAGGCTAGAGACAGATCCTTCGATCTCTCCTCGCATCTCGGCGTGCCATTGCCACAAGATCGCTCGATCAACGGTTCTGCCTTACGTACAACGGTGGGTGTGCCGCACAGCCTCAACCTTCCCGATAATAATAGCTGTAGCCATTGATGGCTGGCGCACCACCAAGGTGGGCATAGAGCACCTTTGATCCGGCGGGGAAAAAGCCTCTGCGAACCAGGTCGATCATGCCCTGCATGGATTTCCCCTCATAGACGGGGTCGGTGATCATTGCCTCGGTGCGAGCCGCAAGACGAATAGCCTCATTCGTCTCGTCCGACGGAACACCATAGGCCGGATAGGCGTAATCGGGGTTGATGACGATTTCATCCTCACGCACCTTGCGGCCAAGCTCTACCAGTTTGGAGGTCTTATCGACAATTGAACGAACCTGCGCCCTCGTCTGCTCTGGCGTTCCGGATGCATCGATACCGATGACACGATCGGCCCGGTTCTGCGCCGCAAAGCCAACGATCATGCCTGCCTGGGTAGAGCCAGTGACAACGCAAACGATAATGTAGTCAAACGTATAGCCGAGCGCCTTCTCCTGCTCCGCGACCTCCTCGGCGAAGCCGATATAGCCGAGCGCCCCGTATTTATGCACGGATGCGCCAGCGGGGATGGGATAGGGTTTGCCACCAGCATCTTTGACCGATTGGATGGCATCTTCCCAGCTTTTGCGAATACCGATGTCGAACCCGTCATCCACAAGACGCGAATCCGCCCCCATCAGCCGGGTCATCAGAATATTGCCGACGCGGTCATAAACAGCATCGTAATGTGGTACCCATTTTTCCTGAATAACAACGCATTTCATACCGATCTTTGCCGCTGTCGCAGCCACCATGCGGGTGTGGTTCGATTGAACGCCCCCAATGGAAACAAGTGTGTCCGCCCCCGAGGCCAGTGCATCAGGCACAATGTATTCAAGCTTGCGCAGCTTGTTTCCACCCATGGCAAGGCCGGAATTGCAATCATCCCGTTTTGCGAAGATCTGCACCTTATCGCCCAGAGCCTGGCTGAGCCGAGGCAGATGTTCGATGGGAGTTGGGCCAAAGGTCAGCGGATAGCGTTCGAATTTCGCGAGAAGGGACATGACGGCCTCCGAGGTTGTGCGTGATGAATTCACTCGCAAAAGCTAGCCGAATAGTCTTGAAAGGTGCTCTCAAAATCGGGAGATGAAATGGCACCTGACTTCAAACATAATGAGAAAATGTTGTCATCGATTCATCATAGGCCGCCCAAATGGAAGAATCTTCCAAACCATCTCTCGATCGTATTGATCTTCGCATTCTGCGCACGCTTCAGACCGATGGGCGCCTGACGAATGCCGAACTCGCATCCCGCGTGAATGTCAGCCCGGCAACTTGCCACCGGCGAACGCAACGCCTGTTTGATGAGGGCTTCATCACCGGAGTCCGGGCCGAAATTGCACCCATGCCCGTCGGGCTTGGCGCTCTTGTCATGGTGGGCGTGGTGCTGGACCGTTCGACACCGGAAAGTTTCGCGGCATTCGAAGGAGCCGTCCTTGAACTGAAGGAGGTGCTCGACTGCAATCTTGTTGCAGGCGACTTCGATTACCTGCTCAAGATCCGCGTGCGCGATATGGCCGATTTCAACAAGCTGCACGGCAACAAGCTCATCGCGCTGCCAGGTGTGCGACAAACACGGACGTTCTTCGTGATGAAGAACGTCAAGGACAATGCAAGATTGCCGTTCTGAACGCCCGCCTTCAGGGAGGCGGGTCGGGCATCAAGAAGTCACGGCAAAGAGATCGCTGAGCCAAGCCATCTGGCGGCGCTCTTGGAAGCTCTGTCCGCCTTCATGATTGTTGAACTCGTATTCAACTATCGATTTCGGCCCTGCATAGGCATTGTAGGCACCATAAACACCGGAGGGCGGACAAATCTCATCCATCAGTGCGACTGAGAACAATGCATTTGCCCGCGACTGCCGCGCGAAATTGACACAATCGAAATAGCGCAGCGTCTCGAATAGCGGTTGGCTCTTGTCTCTGTGCTGGGAGAGAAAGCGCACGATTTCCAGATAGGGGCCACGGGAGGCGACCGCCACGGAGCGACGAAAATCGCACAGGAACGGCACGTCAGGCATGATGGCCTTGACCCTTGGGTCGAGCGCCCCGGCCGCGATCGAAATGGCGCCCCCCTGACTATCGCCACAAAGAGCAATCCGCTCAGGATCGATGAAGTCCAGTGCGACAAGCGCATCGATGGCGCGCACGCCATCTGTAAAGACGCGTCGATAATTATAGTCGTTCTTATTCAGAACGCCACGGGTCAGAAAGCCCGGGCTGGAGGAGAAAGACCCCTCGGGATCTGCCGTCGCACCAACGCTCCACACACTGCCCTGACCGCGCGTATCCATCCGGAAATAGGCGAAACCCGATGCTGCCCAGTGCAATTGTTCATGCGGCAGGCTTCGGCCGCCGCCATAGCCGATAGACTGCATGACCAGCGGTAAACGACCTTTGCGCTCCTTCGGCAGGATAAGCCATCCTTTAATGGGATGGCCGCCAAAACCAGGGAAGGTAACATCGAAAACCTCGATGACCTTCAGCGTTGTCGGCTCCGGCACAATGCGAACGTCTCCCCACAGTTCACGCGCCTGCGCGATCGTGGTCTGCCAGAAGGCGTCGAAATCTTCCGGCATCTCGACATTGCTGATGTAAACGCCGAGTTCAGGCTGTGTAAGATCTGGAAACGGCATTCAATCCCCCCGGCAAGATTAAGATACTAGAGCGTTTCCGGTGAGAACAGGTCACCCGAAATCCTCTATATCTTTGTTTTTACGCAGTCCGGACGCAAAGCCGCTAACGCACTTTTGCTGGACGTTCTCTAAATGGTTCAACTCGTTGCAAAACGCAGTTCGGCTGGCACTTCTGTCAAGGCCTGTTCCAGCGCTGCCAGACATCTGGAGGCATCGGACAGGCTAAAGACAAGCGGCGGCCTAATCTTGATGATGTTCCCATGCGGGCCAGTTGACGACACCAGCACGCCGAGGGACTTCATTCGCTCGCGCACCCAACGTGCCGCCAGTTTCGCAGGCACCTTGCTGTCGCGGTTCGTGACCAGTTCAACGCCCAGAAACAGTCCGCGTCCCTGAATGTGGCCAACAAGCTCATGCCGTTTCATCAAGTCATGCAGGCCTGGCATCAAGAATGCGCTGCTGCGCAGAGCATTGCCCTGCAAGTCCTCTCCCTGCAACACATCAAGGCACGCATTACCCACCACGGCAGACACAGTATTGCCGCCAAAGGTGTTGAAATATCCCGTATGTTTTTGAAGCCGTTCCGCAATCTCCCGGCGGGTAACCAGTGCGGCAATCGGATGGCCATTGCCCATTGGCTTGCCCATGGTGACGATATCCGGCTGAACCCCGAAGGCCTCAAATCCCCACATATGCGTTCCGGAACGGGCAAAACCCATCTGCACTTCGTCGGCGATGGTCAAGGCGCCTTCACGCTTTGCCGCAGCATAGGCAAGCGGCAAATAGTCTGGCGGCGGAACGAGCGCGCCATTGGCATCAAAGATCGAATCGATCATCAGGCCCGCCATGCCATGGCCACGCTCGTTTAAGATGCCGGCTGCATCGGAAATGTGTCCGGCATATTTTTCGCCCGCATCATTGGCGCCTTCCCGATAGACGCCCCTGTAAAGGTTCGGCGGCGGCACGGTTTCGGCCCAATCAGGCTTGTCCTTGATGTCGTAGTCTATCAGCGAAAGCGGCGTCACGACCGTTGTATTGCCGTGATAGCTGTTTTCCGTGATCACAATACCTTCCTTGCCGCTGGCGGCACGCGCCAACCGCACAGCAAGGTCATTGGCTTCCGAGCCTGTACATACGAAAAACCATGTATCCAGATAGGATGGCAATGTTGCACTCAGCCGCTCGCCAAGACGCACGATTTCCGGATGAATGTAACGAGAGTTGGTATTGAGCGTGCTTGCCTGTCTTGCAAGCGCATCCACCACATATGGGTGGCAATGCCCAAGGTTTGCGACGTTATTATAGCAATCCAGATATTCCTGTCCCGCAGCGTCATAGACCTTCGAACCCTTGCCACGCACAAGCTCCAGGGGCTCGTTATAGAAGGTGTAGGTCTTGCCGAGAACAGCTTCCCGCCGCTGCAAAAGAGCGGGCGTTGGGGCCGGAGCCCCTGCAACCTCTGCAGCAGACACCGGAACGACGGAAGGCACCATGGCAGCAACGAAGTCCGCATCAGAAACCAGTGCGAGACGCTGGATTGCCTTGATGTAGAGCGCTTGAAGATCTGCAAGATCGGTATCCGGCTCCTCCTCGACGGATGCACGGTAGGAAACCAGCCCCACTTGCAGCAGAAGCCGCGCAAGAACGAGCTGCCTCAGCACCTCAAGATCTGCCTTTTCCAAGGGCATGTACCGCTGATAGCCACGGACAAGACAGGTTGCTGCAAATACCGGATCAGGCGTCCAGTGGATCAGGGACGCCACACACACCGCCAGATCCTGAACAACCGGACCAAAGATCATATCGCCGAAGTCGATAACGCCGTCGATTGCGAACGCCGGATCAAATCGCACGAGCACATTGGATTCGTGGAAGTCGTGATAGATGACCTGTCCACGCAATCTCGGCAGCTTCTCCGCAATCACCTCTCGAAGGCCCGGCATCAGATTTTGCAAGGTTGAAGCCAGCACATCCGGCATATGCGGCTGAAGGTTATCGGCAAACAGCAGGCCGTTGGCCAAATCCCAAGGCATGTTGCGAGGTGCACCCTCACCGCGAAAACCCTGTAGAGCACGCGCCAAGCGACCATTGGTAGCGCCAAGCTGCATCAGTTGCTCTGCGTCAAGCGTCCGTCCAGCGGCACGAATTTCATCGAAAAGTATGTTGCCGGAGATAAAGCTGACCACGCGAAGCGGATATGCAAGGCCTTCTGCATCTATCACAGTCGACATTGCTTCGCCTGCCAGAGTGCGTCGCAAGCGGGGCACAGACAGGGCGGGATCGACACGCTCAATATGCTCAAGTGCGGCAGTCTGGAAAAGGAGGCTCTCGAGCGGCTCGTCACGCGAAGCGACCTTCACGACAAACTGCGTACCATCATGGGTGACCAGACGGAAATTCTGCTCCCTTTCGCCACCCAGTCGCCGCCATTTTCCTGAAAGGCCATAGGAAGCGCCAACATGCGCTTCGAGCAACTCCAAGGGCAGATCAGGCGCGTGAAGAGTGCCAAGCAGTGCCTCCATACCGTCACCCTCGAACATCATCGATCAATACCTCTTGTACCGCCAAGCCCGCGCAAAGCATCGCAACTGATGCTGCCGGACGGAATACCCCACCCAAACCAAGCCTTGGCGTTCTCTCATGCCCTATTGTTTCTGCACATTATAAAATGACGCAGTTCACTTCGAAGAAAGACAAACTTTCCAGCCTTGGACCCGGCCATTATCGAACTTTAGGGACAATCTCCTTCGGTCGATCTCGACCGTCTTCGTCTTACTTCGGCAAATCACGAAATGTCCTTCTGAATAAGATGATGTTGAGGCCGCGCCGACCGTGTTGCATTACATAATTATAATAATGCGCTTCAAAGGGCGCTAACAAAAAGAGGGAACAATGAAGACTAGTATGATCCTAGCGCACACTATCTGTGCCCTTGCATTGAGCTCCGTACCGGCGCTTTCTGAGAGCATAAAGGTTCCGGAAAGAGTAGCCGCAGCCAAGAAGCTGCAATTTTGTACGGAAATGGCATTCCCGCCATGGGAATCGATTGATCCGGTATCTCAGAAGCCCGTTGGTTTTGACATCGATATTTCCGCAGCGATTGCCAAGCAGCTCGGCGTGGTCAACGAGCACAAGAATATCAGCTTTGATGGACTTATTCCGGCTCTTCAAGCCAGCCAGTGTGATGCCATCATTTCCGGGCTTTACGACAAGCCTGAACGACGACAAGTGGTTGACTTCGTGAACTACGCAAAAACCGGCACTGCCATCGTTTTGCGGAGCGAAAGCGACATCAAGGCCGCATCTCTCGCCGATTTGAGCGGGCGAAAGGTCGCGGTTGGCATCGGCACAACCGGTGAAGGAATGCTTGCCGAAGCCAATGAGGAATTGAAAAAGCAGGGCAAGCCGCCGGTGAATGTGATCATTCTCCAAACAAGCACCGAGGCGTTCCAGCAACTCATGTCAGGTCTGGTTGAGGCTTACATTTCTACGCCTGACCAAGCCGCTTACTATAACTCGAAGATGCCCAATTCCGTGAAGCTGGCGGGTGATACGATCAATAAGCTCGCAACCGGAATCGCAGTCCGCAAGAACGACCCTGAAATGCTTGCTGCGATAGAGAAGGCGCTTGAGAACATGCGCAAGGACGGCACCTATCAGGCAATCCTTGAAAAATGGTCGTTCCAGGCCCTCGCATTCCCTTGATTCCTCCCGACCGGCCGGATTGCCAAGCGGCAGTCTGGCCGGTCCTTGACTGAAGGGGCATAGCCGATGGGCAACCTGCGTTTGGACTTCGATTTCTTCCTGCAATATCTCTTTTCTCCGCCCAGCATTGTCTGGGTGGGGCTTGGCGTAACGATACTGGTTGCGACGATTGCCATGCTGATTGGCATGGCGCTTGGCTTTCTGATCGGACTGGCACGGCTCTCGAAGAATCCGTTCCTCAGCAACTGGGCAAGGCTTTATGTCTGGGTGTGGCGCGGAACGCCGCTTCTGGTGCAGCTCGTTCTGGCTTACACCGGCGTGGCTACCGCCGGCATCTATATGTGGCCCGACATCCACATTTTCGGCCTGACCATTTCGGGTGCCTTACAGGCGGCAATCATAACCCTTGCACTGAACGAAGCAGCCTACATGGCTGAAATCGTGCGGGCAGCCATTGGTGCCATTGAAAAGGGCCAGTTCGATGCCGCACGCGCAGTTGGCATGCGCCCCTGGCAGGCGATGCGATGGATCATCCTGCCGCAGGCGCTGCGGATCATAGTGCCCCCGCTCGGCAGCGAGATCACTTTGATGATCAAGAGCACCTCGCTTCTGGCCGTTATCGGAATTCGTGAATTCTTCGGCACGCTGCAATCCATCAATGCAGCCACCTTCAAGACCTTCGAGCTCTTTGCTGTGGCAGCTGTCTGGTATCTCGTCCTTACGACCCTCGTATCGAGCGTACAGCGCGTTATCGAGATGCGTCTGGCGCGTTACGATAATCAGGTTCTTGACGACGAACCCGCAATGCCAAAGCGCAAACTCCTACAAATGAGGCGGTCATGATCGACGTCGCTCACTCACCACTGGTCCGCCTCAGAGGTGTCCGTAAAAGCTATGGCCATCTGGAAATCCTCAAGGGTGTGGACCTCGACGTCGCAGCCGGTGAGGTAATGTGCATCATCGGCCCTTCGGGCTCCGGCAAGACGACCCTCGTTCGCTGCATCAATCACTTGGAAAAGATTGATGATGGCGACATTTTCGTCGGCGATGAGCGTATCGGCTATCGACGGGTGAACGGCAGGCTCGTTGAAGAATCGAGCCGCAAAATCGCGTTGCAGCGCCAACGCACAGGCATGGTATTCCAGCGCTTCAATCTTTTCCCTCACCTCACAGCGCTGGAAAATATCTCTATTGCCCCGTGCCGCGTCCAGAAGCGCGATCGCGAGACTGTAAAAAAGGAGGCTCAAGCCCTGCTGGAACGCGTAGGGCTGGGTGACAAGGCGGGGCGTTACCCTTCGCAGCTTTCCGGCGGGCAGCAGCAGCGCGTTGCCATTGCCCGCGCACTCGCCATGAAACCCGACGTGCTTCTGTTTGACGAGCCGACGAGTGCGCTGGATCCGGAAACGGTGGGAGAAGTGCTTGAGGTGATGAAGGAGGTGGCACGGCAGGGCATGACAATGATCGTGGTGACACACGAAATGGGTTTTGCCAGGGATGTTTCGCATCGAACCGTCATGATGGTGTCCGGCGAGATTGTGGAGGCAGGGCCATCCGAACAGTTCTTCAGCGATCCAAAGCAGGAGCGCACCAAAGCCTTCCTGCGCGGCATTCGTTGATGTGACCGATAGATGGGTCAGACACACCCGTTCTGCTGTGTTCAACCGGATGTGTCTGGTTTCCCATCATCAGCGAGCGTCTTCGCACAGCCTGCACCTTGGAAGACCCCGGCATACTCGAGTGGAGGTATCTAAGAGCATTTCCGGCAAAACGGGATCGCCTGGAATGCTCCATCTATTTGTTTATACGCAGTCCGCACGCAAAGCCGCTGAGGCACTTGTGCCGGCCGTGCTCTAAGTTGAGGGGGAGACGCATTATGACTCAATCATTTTCGACTATAGATTTCTCGATTTCGCTTATCGGCGCCGTTGGCAGATCAGGTTTTCATGACGCTCTGGTGCAGTCGCTGAGACGGCTTATTGGGTTCGATGCCGGCCTCGTTCTGCATTGCAGACACAAGGCCACGCCGACAGTTCTCCATAACGACTGGACCAGTCAGCCTCGGGCGACCCTGACGGACGAATTCAACTATGTTTTCGTGATAGACAGCGATACCCGTTTGATGATCTCACTGCATCGCTCAGAGTTGAGTTGCCCCTTCACGGGCGAAGAAACGAACCTTCTGCAAAGTGTCTCCTCCATCATCGAGGCCGCCGTCATCCGCCATTGGCGTGACTTGCAGCCACAGCTTTCCGGGGAAGAGGCCGGCACAGTCAAAAGCGCGCTCGCGCAGGCCATTGGCAGTTTCGGAAGAAGCATTTTGACCGAGCGTGAGTGCGAGGTGGCGCAACTCGTTCTGCGGGGCTACTCGCTCAAGGGTGCTGCCAGATTGCTGGGCATTTCCCCGGCAACAATCAAGCTGCATCGTCGCAATGTCTATGCCAAGCTTGATGTCAGCTCCCAGACGGAGCTGTTCTCGCTCTTCATCGATGCCGTTTCCTCAACAACAAACCACGATGAGGACCCGCTGGTCAGCTACGTCGCCCGCCGTTCGAGCCTCAGTGCATCGCCGCCATATCCTTCCCGGACCGCCGCGTGACCACAGCTACGATCAGCAAGCTTAACGCCACTATGCCCAGAATGATGGTGGATACGGCATTTATTTCCGGCGTCACACCAAATTTGATTTGAGAATAGATCTTCATTGGCAGCGTCGATGCGCCAGGGCCGGTTGTGAAACTGGAGATGACCAGATCATCGAGCGAAAGCGTGAAGGACAAAAGCCAGGCGGAAACCATTGCAGGCATGATGTTCGGCAAGCCCACCTGAAGAAAGGCCGTTGCCGGACTGCAACCCAGATCCATTGCGGCCTCTTCAAGAGAGGGATCGAGCTCCGTCAAGCGCGACTGGATGACAACTGCGGCAAAGCACATCGTAAAGGTGGCGTGGGCCAGCGTGATTGTCACCGGGCCGCGATCGATGCCCAGTGTGACGAACATCAGAAGCAGGGCGACACCAAGGACCACCTCCGGCATGACCATAGGCGTAGTGAGTAGACCGGAAAACAGCCTTCTACCGCGAAAGCGCCGGATCCGCACCATGACAAGCGCAGCCAGCAAGCCCAGAAAGGTGGCCAGCGTGGCCGAAATACCTGCCACCATGAAGCTCACCCGCGCGCCATCCAGCAAGGACACATTGGAGAGAGCAGATGCATACCACTCGGTCGAGAACCCTCCCCAAACAGTGACAAGCCGAGACCTATTGAAGCTGAAAATCACCAGAATGATGATTGGCAAGTAGAGAAAGGCCATCACGACCAGGATCGACAGCCGATTAAACCAGGAGGGACCGTGGGATGATGACATTTTCAGACCCTCGCCTTTGAAAGCCGCGATTGCAGCAGCACAATCGGAATGACCAGAAGCGCGAGGAGCAGGACGGTTACCGCCGAAGCCACAGGCCAGTCACGATTATTGAAGAATTCCATCCAGATGGTTCGTCCAATCATCTGGGTATCCGCGCCGCCCAACAAATCCGGAACGACAAATTCGCCGATAACGGGAATGAAGACCAAGGCACAGCCGGCAGCAACCCCAGGCAGGCTCAAGGGAAATGTCACGCGCCAAAAGGCCTGGAAGGATGAACAGCCGAGATCGCGCGCTGCCTCGATGAGGGTGCGATCTGCTGCAGCCAGGTTCGAATAGATCGGCAAAACCATGAATGGCAGATAGGTATAGACAATGCCGATATAGATGGCTGTCTGGGTGTTCATGATATGCAACGGCTGATCGATAAGTCCGATCTTGAGAAGCAGCGAATTCAGAAGACCATCATTGCTGAGAATGACCATCCACGAGTAGACACGGATCAGCAACGAACTCCAGAACGGTACAATCACAAGAAAGACCAGCAGGGAGCGCCAATTGTCTCTGCATCGGGAGATGCCATAGGCAAGCGGATAGGCCAGTAACAGCGTGAGGGCGGTCGAAATCAGGGCAATCTTGACACTGTTGAGATAGGCGCGGGCATAAATACTATTGCTCAGCACAAACTGAAAATTCTCGAAATTCAGGCTGATGTTTAAAAGCGCGCCGTTCCATGTGAAGAGCGGTTTATAGGGTGGCATTCCGACGCGCACGGATGACAGCGCAATTGCCAGCACCAGAATGAAAGGCAGCAATGACATCACAACCAGCCACAGGAATGGTGGCGCGATGAGCATTCGTTGACGCCAGCGAGAACTTCCTACAGAGGCCATGGCTTTCACTCCCCTAGCAGGTAGGCGGCATCTTCCAACCACCGCACGACGACAGCATCGCCGCGCTCAAACCCTTGACTGTCTCCAGTGTTGACCTTCAGCGCATCAACAATGGCACCGTTGCTGATACGAACGCGATAGTGGCGTTGAGCGCCTGTATAACTGATATCGTCAATCACGCCCGGAATGCCCGCGCCGCTGGTGGCCAGTTCCATGCGCTCGGGCCGCACCGAAAGCCATAGCTTTCCTTCCGGGGAAACGCCTGTCGGCAGCTTCGCCGCGAACTGTCCTTCCAGCCCCGTCAAGGTCAAGCGAACACGGTCGCCTTCGCGCTGCGCCGTGTCCACATCGAACATGTTTGCTTCGCCGAGGAACTTCGCGACATAACGCGATACCGGGGCTTCATACACGGCGTCTGGTGTGCCGACCTGGAGAACCCGGCCTGACTGCATGATGGCAATGCGCGATGAAACAGTCATAGCCTCATGCTGATCATGGGTGACGATGATAAAGGTCAGCCCCAATTCCTTCTGCAAGCGCATCAATTCGTGCTGCGTTTCAATCCGCAGGTTCTTGTCCAGGGCGCCCAGCGGTTCGTCGAGCAACAAAACCTTGGGTCGCTTGACCAGCGCCCGCGCCAAAGCAACACGCTGCCTCTGCCCGCCAGAAAGCTGTGAGGGCTTACGCTCCAGCAGTTGCTGCAACTGAAGCTTTCGCGCAACCTCGGACACACGGCTTTCTATTTCCGCTCTCGCAAGCCTGTCCTGCTTCAGACCAAATGCAATGTTGCGCGCCACGTTCAGGTGCGGAAACAAGGCGTAGGATTGAAACATCATATTGGTCGGGCGACGATTGGCAGGCAGCTCCGTTACATCGGCACCTTCCAGAACAACAGTTCCGGCCGTCGGCGTTTCAAAGCCCGCAATCATTCGCAGCAGTGTCGATTTTCCACACCCTGAAGGCCCGAGCAGAGAGAAGAACTCCCCTTTGCCGATATCCAGCGAGATATTATCGACAGCAGTAAAAATGCCGTAAGCCTTGCTGATGCCATCAAGCGTCAAATATTGGTTCTGCACTGTCTACCGTTCCTCTGTCGCGTGGCTCAGTTCCCAGCGCGGAATGTCGTCCAGATTCGCGTGCGCTCTCTGTTCTGCCTTGGCGGAAGCGTTTTGTCGGTGAACAGCCGTTTGCGCACCTCTTCCGGCGGATAGAGATTGGGATCGCTGGTAATCTGCTTGTCCATCAGTTCTGTCGCCTCTGCGTTTGCATTGGCCAGGAACACGGCATTGCTGATATCCGCAACGACCTTGGGCTCGAGAATGTAATTGATGAATTGATGCGCCTGCTCAACATTGGCAGCGCCCGCAGGTATGGCCATTGTATCGAAGGAAATGATGGTGCCTTCCTTTGGCAAGGAATAGCTTATCTCTTGCCCTGTGCCCGCTTCCTGGGCACGCGCCGCCGCAATTCCCGTGTCCCCGCTCCACATGATGGCAAGGCATAGCTGGCCCGAGGCCATGTCGGCAATCAGCTTGCCGCTCTGCATATGCCGAATATAGGGACGCAGGCCCATCAGCAGCTTTTCGGCCTTTGCCAGATCTTCCTCGTTGGCCGAATAAGGATCCAGGCCAAGATAATTCAGAGCGATGGGAATAATCTCATTAGGGGCATCGACAATGCCGATGCCGCAGTCGGCAAATTTGGCCGCGATCTCTGGCTTGAAGACAATATCGAGACTGTTCAACGGTGCATCGGGCATCCGTTGACTGATCATCGCCTTGTTGTAGGCAATGCCGGTAGTAAGCCACATGTAAGGAACCAGATGGGCATTGTCGGGATCATGATCGTTTAGCAATTTGAGAAGCTCCGGATTGAGCTTGCTATAGTTGCTCAACTTGCTCTTATCGATCGGCTGAAGTGCACCGGAAGCAATGAGTCTGTCGCCGACAGTTGCGCTGGGGAAAACCACATCGAAGCCACTACCACCCGCCAGCAATCGCGTTTCCAGCACCTCGAGCGAGTCATAGAAATCGACGCGGGTATCGATGCCGGACTGCGCCTGGAAGTTCGAGATCGTGTCCTTCGCGAAATAGTCCGAGAAGTTGTAGATAAACAACTGAGCTGCATGTGCAGCGCCGCCCGATGCACCACCCAACGATGCAGCGGCAAGCAAAACCGGCAAAAGGCGTCGCAATACCTTGGTCATCTATCATCTCCCGAAGCTTCTTATTCGGTTTAGGAGATGCCAGACGCTGGCAGAGATCAATACTCCCTATGGCTAGGGCGGGAACGTGACTGAAATGGGCGCAGAAAGGCTATGCTCCGCGCGGATGGCGCTTGCCGCTGGCCCCGCGGCCAGTTTCCAAACCTTCGGTATTTCTGTTCGAGCTGCAAAATGAATCTTCCAACCGTCTTTTTATGAAATTCCCCAATTGATTGCTGCTTCGACAAGTCTAATGTTGTGGGCAGCACATCAGGATGCTTTGCTCGTTGCAGATCGGCCACAAGTTCAAGCATTAGTAGGCGGAATTCAACATTGTGGCGAAACTGATATTGTATCATCAGAGTCCGGTGCTAGTTTTCGGCAAATTCTAGTGATTTGCGAGGAATCGGATGCGGAAGATCGGTGCGATCTTGGTTTGCTTGGTATTGGCTGCCTGTGCAAGGCCATCGGACGGCCCCTCCCCATCCAGCTTCTATAATGCGAAAGATCCGGCAACCGGCAAGAACATCCCGGTTGTGCGTCTCACACAGGCGAGCCTCCCGGTCGGAAGCAATGCTCCGCTCGCCTATAACCCTGCAGATCCTGGCCTCTCTATTTTCCGCTCCGGAGGCTCCGGTGATGTGCGGCTTCGCCGCGGCGATGTCATCGAAGTGACCATCTTCGACACCGGAGAAGAGGGGCTTTTCTCTTCCGCAAATAGCAAGACACTACCTCTTGGCAGGTTTACCGTGGATGCCAGCGGCAATGTGAACCTGCCATTTGTTGGCAAGCAGCGCGTTCTGGATTCCTCGCCTGAAGCTTTACAGTCGCGTATCGTTGGTGGCCTCAAGGGGTCCGCAGTAAATCCGCAGGCGGTCGTAACCGTTGTTGACCGGCCCGGCAATGCAGTGACCGTCGGTGGAAGTGTACGCTCACCGGGACGTTTTCCTCTGTCTGCACGGAAGGAAAAGGTGTCGGATGCGATTGCGATGGCCGGTGGCGCCCTGTCGGCGCCTGCCAGCGCGACGGTAACGTTGATGCGCGGTTCCAGAAAAGCAACAGCTCCCCTTTCCCGCGTGTTGAATGAGGAACGGCAGAACGTCTACCTTCTGCCTGACGACCAGCTCTTCATTCAGGATGCCGCACCAAGCTTCACGGTCATGGGCGCCTTCAAGAGCACAGGCGAATTCAAGTTCGAGCCTGGACAGCTGACACTTGCCCAGGCGATTGGTCGCGCCGGTGGGCTGCTGGACGATCGCGCCGATGCGAGCCAGATTTACCTGCTGCGTAATCAGACCACTTACACCACAGTCCACAGCGGTGCGGGCAAGGCGCTCACCTCAACCACCATGGTCTCCAACAAGCCGGTCATCTATCGTGCGGATATGAAGGACATTTCCAACCTCGCACTGATGCAGCAGTTCCAGATGGCGAATGGCGACATTCTCTATGCTGGCAACTCCGGCCTGGTTGACTTTGCGAAGCTCTTCAACGTGTATCAAAAGAGCCCTAATCTGCCTGCGGCCGCTCCGCCGGTCGCCCCCGGAAATTAATGCACATCTTCAACAGGAACGCGCTGACATGCACACAAACGATCCGGTTTCGCTGTTCACGCCGCAGGTTGGCTTAGTGAAACCGGATCAGGCAATATTGCCGGACGTGCACTAGATTTCATGCACGTGAACGGCGAGGATTGTCATATTGTCAGCGCAACCGGCAATCAATGCATTCTCGACCAGTGTGCGAGGCACATCGGATGCCTTTTCCGATAGCATGATTTCCGCCACAACTCTTTCTGAGAGCGCGCGCATGACCGGTGCAGTACACAGCAGGAAAGTGTCGTGAAGCTGTAGCTGGTCCACAATCGTGTCTGGCTGGAACGTCGTCTCCAATCCGACAGCGCGTGAAAGTGAACGCCGCATTCCAATCTGAACATGATCACGCGTCAGGCAGCGTAACATGCCATCACGAAGCAGGTAGCATCGGGCATCCCCTGCCCAAAGAGCGGCGAAGGCTGATGCCTGAAGCATGAGAACCGCCACGCTTGCAACATCTGCACTTGGGGCAGCTGGATGATCCATCCGCGAGCGCAGAAGCGTGTTGGCCCGCCCCAGCTTCCCTCTCACTTCCCGCAGTCGCTGCTCAAACGAGCCTTCCATAACTGCCTGCCCGGCCAGATGGACCGCCAGTTTGGCTGCTTCCGCGGAGCTTGAGGAGTCTGCGGCACCGTCCGCAACAGCAAAAAGACCCGCGGCACCGGAGGCCAGCAAGGCATCGGCATTGACCCGACCGCGCGTTCCGGCATGTGTCTCGAATGCGTGGCTCCACGCCGACAGGCGGGGCCTGGTTGCTTCGAGCATGACAGGCAAACCTACCCTTTGAAGGTGCGGCTGCGGTTCTGAAGGTGCAAGTGGCGAATGTTTTGCACAAACCGCTTCTGCCTCCGCCGGAGCAGGCGGAAACAGACGGACAAAATCATCCTTCCTGGGTGGACCCTCATTACGAAAGCCTTGTACATCGCGCGTACCCGGAGCCACCGTCCACCACAGGCTTTCGCGCCGGGAGCGGTGTCCCTTGGCTGTCTCCATCTCAGAATCGTCTACTGGCCTTATACGGCGCAAGCGTTGCAAGGCTGCCGTAAAGCTCTCGAGTTGAAAATCGCGACGCAGACCCGTCTCGGCAATGGCCTCCAGGGCGGTGAACCAGGTCTCATCCTTGTAGAAACGAAATGGATGCTCTCCCGACTGCTGTATCTGGCTCAGAAGAACGAGGGGAAATCCGCGTCCGACCCGGTCCTCACTCGGGATCAAAACACCGGCTATGGCGTGATTGGACCACAGGCCCTCCTCAATGAGAAACCGCCATGGCGGCATGGATTTGAAAGTGCGCTGCCAGGCTTCACCATGCCTCTCCCTCGCTGCCTGCAGCCCCGCTTGAAGCCAGTCCTGCAGCAAACGTTGCAGATCGGCGGAAAGGCCCCAGCCGACAAAATCGCCGTGAGCCGGCAGTTTGCCGAAGAAGCCGATCCGATCCTGCTCCTTAAGATGATGGATTGCAGCCCGGTCCAGCGTCACGATCAAAACTGCCTCGGGCAAGAGAACCCGTTGAGTGCCGGAAGCCCGAACGGGTTCAAGATGGAACCGAACTGAACATCAAACTGAGCGGTCTGCTCTCCTCGCGTAAACTCGGCCCTGAACAGATTTGGCTGGGCTGACTGGCTAAGCTTTGCATTGTCGAACAGCCTGAACGCGGACCAATCTCCCGTCGTCGTCAACGCCTCTTGCCAACCACCCGGCTGAAAAGCCAGCCTTGAGCTGTTGCTCGCCTGAGAAGAAGGCCAGATGATCGACTTCGACAGGACGGGTCCGTGGAAGTAGACGACCTTTTCCCCCTCGAGTTCGAGCATGACCGCATTGGCTGCCTCGCTCAGGGAAACAGGTGTGACGTTGATGGATACGGACGGCTGCTTGCTGCCGTTCGGGAAGAATGCGCGGGTTATCTGGTCCGCCTTGTCGAACTGCGCAATGGCTTCGCTGGGAATGCTGGCAGCCCCGAAAGTCCCTTTCCACCCCCAGGGGGAGGAGCTGGTGTCCACGAAAGGCTCCAGATTTTCCTTGAAGAAACTCTGGAGAAGACCATCGGGACTGAACAGCCGGATAAAATCGCTCAGAGCAACATCACTCGGCGATTCCCGATCAAACGGATAGCGCCCGGATACAACGCTGCTGCAATAGGATGCAGCTTCTGCGGCCCACACATTGGCAATGCGTGCACGAGCCGAGCGTACCGCGAGGGAGCCAATATCGGCTGCGACACCGGCCATCCAGGTATCCAGCGGTGCAGGCATCTGACGCGCCTGTTGCAGAAGGTCCTGATTTGCCGTGGTCAATTGCCCGTCCACATCAAACACCTTGGCGATTGCGGCCGTGGATGTCGAAGCGCGTGAAAGCTGGTCACGAAGCTTTTGCAGGGTTGCAATCATCTGCCGCAAGGGGGGTAACTGCTGTTCGGATGAACCGCTTGCTGCAGTCACGACCACCTCGGCACCTTGCGCGGGCAGGAGTTCACGAAGCCTTGCATAGGGATCTGGCAGCACAGACATGCCGATGGCATTGGTGCTGGCCTGGCTATTGTCTGAGGTGACCGCCCCGGTGACAAGAGCGTCCGGCGAGCGCAAGTCGGTCGATACAGATACAGAGCGCACAAGCGCCTCGATGGGGCTTGGCTCAACGGTCAATAATCGTAGATTTTCCGCAGCGTCCGCTATCGTCTGAGGCGTCTTGACACGCAGGTCGCTCAGAATTGCGCGCCACTGGCTTTCGAACGCGGAAAGATAGAGCTGAAGCGCCGCCTCTGAAATCTGACTGACAGAAACCTCCGGCGGATTGGGTGTTCCGCGAACCCATTCTTCCGCAATGGCATCTCGCGCCGCATCGTCAAGACGTGAACGAACGACAGTCTGAAAGCCCTTTGCGGTGAAGAGACCCGACAGGCCAAGACGAAGACTTGTGCCTGACGCACGTTCGAATGCCTGTTCACCCAAGGGGCCAAGTGCGCCGGAAGGCGTCCAGCCGCTCAGTCTGCGGGCCTGCGGGTACCCTTTAAGAATCTCGAAGGCACGTGAGGCAATCGTGATGTCACCCACCTTTTGGCGTGTTTCTGCGATCAGGCGATTGTCCAGCTCGATAGGCGGAATGACGCCTTGAACAAGTGCGGTGGCGTGGTGCAGCAATGCTTTACGCGTGGCAGCCCGCCCGTCGCCGGGATAAAGCGCGGTAAAGAGATCGTCCGCCTGCTGTACGGCAAAATCACGGTCAACGGTGCCAAGGCCACCCAGCATCCCGTAGAGCTTCAGCGCGTTGAACGCCTTTTGCGGCTCCTTGTCATTTTGCATTTCCCGCTGCAACTGCACCATCAAACGCGGGAGCAATAAAGCGTTGAGTGCCCGCTGATATGCATCGCGCTGGCGCCCCTCTACCTTCTGCTGCTGGTCGAGGCCGAAACTCACAGGCCATGCCCTTGCCTGCTCGAAGTCATTTGGAATGGCTGCAAGATTATCGAGCGCAGGCAAAATCCGCAGAAAATCCGTGTCCTTCACGTTCTGGATGGGGATGCCCCTGGAAAGCTGTTCATAGGCCTCAAGGCGCCTGTCCGCACTGGCAAGCGCAGTGCTGTTCTGAACATAAGTTGCAATCCAGCTCGCCAGCACCACAGCGACCAAAACGCCTGCCACGGCATAGGTTGCGCGACGAATGAACACTTGTCGCCTGCCAAGACGCTTGTCACGCGCAACAAGCGAGGCCTCCTCAAAGATGACATCGTGAAACAGACGCTTCAGAAAATAGCTGCGCCGCGGGCGAGACTGGAGCGTGGCGGCAACGTCTTGCTGTGTTTGTGTGCCTGACGCAAGATAGATGCCGCGCAGAAGCGGTGGCTCCATCAATTTCGAGCCGGAGCAAAGCTCGGGTATGACCTCCATCAAACGCTCCCGCAACAGGGCAAGCTGGGATGGAAAGCGGAATATCCGGCCTCGGATGTCGGAGTTCGGCTCCTGTTGCAAACGTTCAAGAAGCAGGGAATTTACCCTTTCCTGAAGCAGCGCGAATTCTGCGGCAAAGGCATCTGGAAGCTCGGTCGCCTTTTCGCTCTGTTCCAGAGCGAAAGTCATCCCCCACACTTGCTCTCGATCGGACTTTCCAAACCCATCGAAGAAGTCGACAAAGCCTGTCAAAAGATCCGCCTTGGTCAATACCAGATAAACGGGCACACGCACCTGTAGCTGCTGGTCCAGTTCGGCAAGGCGCTGACGGATGATACGGATTTCGTCTTTCTGCGCTTGCGGGTCGCGCTCCAGCAGGTCACCGATGGACAGGGTAATCAGCGCACCATTCACCGGCTGCGACCGCCGGTACTTGCGCAAGAGGTCCAGAAACCCCTCCCAGCCTGCCTTGGCAGTGCCGTTGAGGTCGTCCTGGGTCGTGTATCGGCCAGCGGTGTCAATCAGGATGGCTTCGTCGGCAAACCACCAGTTGCAGTTTCTCGTGCCACCAACGCCTTGAACGGAATTTCCTCCCAGTGCATCGCCCAGTGGGAAATTCAGGCCGGATTGGGTCAAGGCCGTGGTTTTACCGGAACCGGGAGCACCAAATATAACATACCAGGGCAATTCATAGATGTAGCCGAAGCGCTTGCGCGTCACCCGGCGCAGCAATTGCAGCGCATCCTTGAGACGTTGGTGAATCTCAACGACTTCAGCGCGCTGGCTTGCTTCAACCTCCTGTTCAGCACTTCTCTCTATGCCTTCGACCAGAGCCGCATCGCGCTTGCGGCTGCGAAGGATTGAGACGATCAGATAGCCGATCCAGGCAAGAACAAGCGCGGCAATCAGAATGATGCGGGCGTTGACGCTGACCAGAGGCTTCCACTGACCGAAAGCCAGAAGGTAGCCATAGAACCAGACAATCACGCACAGCGCGATCAGCCAGATGATGGATATGAAACGCCTGCCGAGCAAGCCGACATAGGCCTCGACATAGGATCGGATCGTATAGAAATAGCTTAGTGGGTTCATTGCGAACTACCCGGTGGTTGGGCTGCTTCGGGTTGCTGTTCGGTACGCACAGCAGGTGCCGTCATTCCTGCCTGGGTAAGCCGCTGGCGGGGATCCGTCAGCACCAGAATTTCCGTTCTCCGGTTCATCTCGCGCCCCTCAGGCGTTGTATTGGGAGCAATCGGATCGCTGTCGGCCCTGCCTTCCGTCAGAATGGCCTCCGGCCCGGTATAGGCCGAGAGAATCTCGCCTACCGCCTTCGCCCTTGCCTCCGAGAGGTGCCAGTTGGATGGAAACTGGACGGTACGAATGGGCGTGTTATCCGTGTAACCGACAACAAGAGCACGGAATTGCTCTGCAGAGAGAGCGCCGCCGATCCGCTCAAGCAGCCCCCTGAAATTATCGCTCACCTCGGCGCTGCCCACGTCGAAAAGCCCGGAATTGTTGATGCGAATACGCAATCTTCCATTGGCATCCGATAGCGAAACCAGGTTCTTCTCAACCTCCGGCTGGAGGAAGGTCATGAAGTTCTGAAGCGGGCTTGGCTTGGGCGGTGCATTTGACAGTGGAGGCGGCGGGGCAGGCTCCTCCTTCTTTTCCACGACTGCCACGTCCTGCGGCGGAGGTGGCGGCGCCGTCAGTGCAACGCTTGGCGCATCCTTCGGCCCGAGACCGGCCATGCGGCTAAGAGTGCCATCCGAGACGGAATTCAGTGAAAAGGTAAAGAAGATGTAGCCGAGCCCGAAAAGAAGCGCGAGAATGGAAAGAAGCGTCCAAAGCGCCGTTGTCGTCTTCAGCGGCTTGTGTCGGGCGGACACACCCTTCCAATGCGGCGATAGATCGCGCTCGAAAATTCCGTACTGGCCGAGAAGCGTCTTGTAGAGACTGTCCCGGACACGGCCAAGCTCCAGATGACCGCGCGGTGACACCCGCATTCGTCCCTCGAAGGCCAGGGACAGGCACAAATAGATCAGTAAGAGAATATCCTTCGAGGCGCCCGGTGACTGGTGGAAATGGTCCAGGAGATCGAAGACCTTCTCCCCGCCGGTGACATCCATATGGAATGTCGAAACGAGACCGGACCGTGCCCAGCCCGCCGATACTCCCCACGGTTTGCTCAACACAACATCATCGACGGTTGCGCAGACGACATAGTGGGCGGCACGCGCTCGCTCCGGCGCAATGCGTGCTGCGGCCAGATCTCGCTCATAGGCATTAATGGCTGCGATCGCGACACGCCGCAGTTCGTCAATATCAGGCGGTTCAGGCCGATGCCGGATAGCGTGAGCCAGATTGAGAAGAGGGGCTGCCGAACGTACAAGCGTTGGCACCTCTTCGCCACCCAGCGTGAAATCCTTGACCAGACGTTCCGCCGACCATCCCCCCTGGGGCGGGTTTCGGCGGGCGTCCGCTCCCGCAAGCGGCGGCTGGCTGATGATGTCATCCAAAAAATCCGACATCTTGCCGGAAGGCTGACGCCTGTTTACGCCATCCTCATCCAGATCGACAATCGTGGGCAGGTCCTGCCAGGAGCTGTTTTCTTTGCTCATTCTCTCAAGGCCCACAGTTCCATCTCAAGCCCCTGAAACTCGCCCGACAGATGCAGAGCAATGGCACCAGAGGTTTCAAGCTGTTTCCACAACGGATTTTGCGTATCGAGTTCGAAATAGATCGTTCCGGAGCGGTAAGGCAGCTGGCGCGGCAGAACCGGAAGCGGCCTGACGGGAATGCCGGGAAGCGCCACATTGACCAGTTCTGCGATACGCTCCACGGGGCCCACCTTGATCTGCGCCGGAAGCTTGCGCCGGATCTCCTCCGCTGGCATCTCGGCGCGCACGGCAAGCACGAAGCCCCCATCCCTGAGGAGGGTGCGATCATGGATCGTGCCGACGCGCACGCCATGCCTGCGTTCTGCCAAATCGATTGCAACGGCGGACTGCTCAAGCACGGCCGAAAGTGAGGTGCGCAGATCATCGAAAACGGCAGCAAAGCTTGCCTTCAGATCATCGTGCCGATAGGGCGGGAACTCCGTTGCGCGCTTGCGATCCGTGGTAAAAGTTGCAAGTTCTCCAGCCAGCTGAATGCAGGTTTCGTAAAAGCACATGGGGTGGATGCGCGTTGCATTCGCAGCCATGTGATGAAGCATCGGATCGGCCCGATTGAGGATTTGCAGGAGAAAATAGTCTCCCACTTCGGCCGTTCCGCGAATGGTCGGGTCACCGATCCGGTCCGCGATTGCTTCTGCGCGATGACGTACAATACCCAGCAGTTCCTTCATCAGTTCCGAAAGGCGTGGCTCTGCCGCACAATTCAGGCAGGGAGCAAGGAAGTCCGGATCGAGAATGACCGCGCGATCGGAGCGAACTTCAATGACCCGAGCAACACCGATGAGATCGAAGCCAGCCAGTTCATCGCCCGTCTTCAAGTAGCGCAGATTCAAGCGGCCCACCTCGATGGGAGCCATGAAATCCGTTTCGACATTGGCATCTGGTGCTTCGTAGGGCGAAGCCACGTGACGAACCTGATGCAGCGCTGCACCGCCATTCAGAGCGATGTCGGCTCTTCCCGGCTGGCGGGTGGGGAGCGCCAGATAAATGACGGCGTTCTTTACTGTCTCATCCAGTTCAAGCGCCGGCGGCAAATCACAATCGACCGGCGCCTCGAAGGCTGTGCCGTCAGGCAAAATACCGCGAAGATTGCTAACGGAGAACCGTCCGATGGCGAGCGCACTGCGGTCGATCTCAATGGACGCCACCCCCCATGGATAGGGCGACAGAGTCCGCATGGCCGTGCTGACAAGTCGCTCAGTCCAGCGATCCGACTGTTGAAAATGCTGGACCCGGAGAAACATGCCCTCACTCCAGGCCACACGGTTTTCATACCTCATCCGGTATCTTTCCTTCCTTGGGGGCGTTCGAAGCGCCTGCCCTGTCTTCCAATTCCGGTTCCAAATAGGCGCGGCGAAGCACATCTGCGGTCGAAAGCTTCTGCCCGCCCCTGTCAAACTGGCTGCTGTAATAACGCCAATAGGTCGCCTGCCTGAGCCAGCCGAAGCGGGGTTTCAGGCTGGCTTCCGCTCGAACCTCAACGAGGCGGGGATCAAAGAAACGGGCGCTCTCACTGAAGAGGCCCTCAATGGCTTCGTTCAAGCGTAACTGCCTGGCAAGAATGCTTTCCAGACGGCCGATCACGCCGTCATCTGCAATCCCATCGAAAGGTTCAGCGGAAACCTTTGGTTCTGGCAGCTTCATGGCTGCGTAGCTCTGTTCCACGGCTTGCTGCAACTGACGCACAAGACCATCGAGCTGCGCAATCATTGCCACCCCATCGACAGGCTGCGCATCGCCCTCCGGCACATCAAAGCGAACAGCCTTCGCGCGCTCCGCTCTTTCGCCCTGTGATCCGGCGCGTCCGATACCGACGGACACGCGCGTTGCGAGTCCATGCTCAAGGCTGTGGCCGAGCTGCGTATCTGCGCCCTCCTCTTCCCACCAGTTATCAGGCAGCAATTTCGCATCGCTTTGGGGATCAGGCGGGCCGCTCCAACCGATCTCGACATTGCGGGACGTGGGTGTCCCGGGCTTAGGCTTTTTGATGAAAGCGAGCGGATCTTCCACCTCACGCGGACCAAGGGGACCAGAAGCCATTTGTCCGGCGGGCACCACGTCCGATAGGATCGCGGAGATCGTCAGCTGTTCGGAACTGAGGGAGAGATTTGAGCGGGGATCGCTCTGGTAGCCCGCCTGGTCTCTACGAATGAATGCACGATAGGTGAGATTACCAAGATCAATCAGACTTTGGTCACGGATGATGGCTGTCTCACCTTCATGCAGCCACTGTCCGTCCACAGAAGCGCCTTGAGGGCTTCTGTTCTGCAGAACAAATCGATTGTCCTGTCGTTCGATAACGCAATGTATCGGGGAAACGGAATCGCCTGCAAACGGCATCGACAAATCACAGTCGCTGGCGCGGCCCAGCGACCTTCTGCCTCGCTCCATAACCCATGCGGCACGCGCATGATCGGGTATTCCGGAAACGGGGGCTTCAAGCACAAGCTCAAGATGCATGTGGCAACTCCCGGCTCAATTTTTCCACTGCAGCAGCCTGGATGATCGCGTCTCCGTTATCCTTCACGGCAGGTTCCGTTCTCGCCCAGGTATTCCAGCCCAGCCGTGGCGGATCACCGGCGCGTCCGAGCTGGCAGAACGGCACATCCTCCCGGCGAAGCACGACCTGCACATCAAAATCCAGAGTGGGGCCGACATAGAGACGTGTCAGCGCCACGATCTCGCGCAGCAATCTGCTATCAGGGGAAAGACGCATGTAGTCGGCATAGGCAAGCGGTCCAATGACCAGACGAAAGGCTCCGGTGAGATCGCGGAGACTTTGCCCCGCGCTCGCATTTCCACCGAGAATGAGACCCTGAGGTTGCCCCAAGCGGCTTCTCTCGCCTTGCGGAATCTTGATCCAGCGTGGACGGAACTGCTCGATACGCACGGAGGCTCCGGTCAATTCACACAGCATGGCGCTGAGAGCAGAGGCAGAACGCGTTCTATTGGCAAAGAAACCCGAAAAACGCAGAACGACATCCTCCGCGACCTCGGCACGGCTGATTGTTCGGCGCGTTCCAAAACCGCCCAGGGAGAGCAAGGCACGCAGGAAGCCGCTTCCGTCCCGGCCTCCTTGCCAACGCAGCCAGCGCGCTATGCGATACTTCTCGGTCGCATCCGCGAACAACTCGCTGATGCGACCGTTAAACACATCGAGAAATGCGGAAAGAGCCTTCGAGCGCTGGCGCTCCTCCCGCATGACCAGTTGGTTATAGGAGGCAGGGAGCGAGCCAACAGGGCCGCTAAGGCTTGCGAACAGGGTCTTAATACGGTTGCGCTTATCGGTGCGAGTAAAACCCGAGACCGCAAGAGGCGAGGGTTCGACCCCAACCGGCGCGACAATATCCAGCCCTTCAGGGCTGGCGCGCTGCGCCACACGCAGTGCTGTAACCGGCTCAAAACGACCGGGATCGCGCAACAAGCGCTCCGCAAGTGCATCCTGATGATGGGGCAAGCCTACGTCCATATCATCCTCACAAGAGTGGACGTTCGGCTGCACGGGCCGGCCAGCGGGCAACAGGTTCGCTGATGCCCTTCATGAAAACAGCAAGGCGCGTGTAGCTGTTGATAGAGGTATAAAGCCCGAAAAAACGATCCAGAATACTGCCGAAAAGATAGGCTGAGGCCTGATCGATAGCGTTGGGATCGAAGGTCAATGCAATATCCGTGCCGGGCACCATGCCCCCATGCGGCATCCGCGCAAGAGATGAATGCGTCTCCAGGCCCACGATAGCCTCCGCGAACTGTCTCGTTTCCGGGCTATCGCGGACGCTGTAGAGTGACAGAATGTCCTTTAATGCACCGCCATTGCCATCTGTGAGCGACAGGTGATTGAGGAGAAGATGAGAAATCAGGCGCCAATTGCGGCCTTCCTGATCGTTCATCCGCACCGATGGCGTGGGTGGAAGAAGCGCCTGCAGGCCAGCCACCGCTTCATGCCCCGATGCAAGCTGCAAATGCGGATGCCCGCCACCGAATGGAAGCTGTTCCGGCAGGTTCCGGTTCAGGCAAAGCGCATCCACACTGGCGACCGCATCCACCGGGCTCGCATAGCGCCGGTCGCGATCGACAAAGGCAATGTCGGTATCGCTCGTTCCATCATCCTCGTCAAAACGCCTGGTGATCTGCCAGTAGGTGCTTGCACGCTCTGTGCCATGGGAGCGACCGAAGAAGGGCTGACTCGTCTGCCGGTTACCGGCTGGATCGCTCAGCGTCACCTTTTCCACCGAATAGATCTCACGCGTCCTCTGACGTCTGGCGTCAGGAAGAAGCCGGTATTCGGTTCGGGTGCCATCGACGGAAATCGGCTCACATGCCTGCTTGAACAGGTTCACGACTGGCGTTGCATGCAATGCAAAATCCCTCGCGGAGAGCGTTCTCTCCAGCCTGGGGTTGGCCGCGTTGAGGTATATGAAGATTTCAAGCGTGTCTTGACGCCAAAGCTCGAGGCCCGAAAGCTCGATAAAGAGCGATCTTTGTGGCAGCGCGAAGAATTCCGTCAGCAAACGATAGCCTTCGAAGCTCGGTGCCGGATAAGGCAGCAATGCCTCGTCGGCGCCAAACCCGAGTGGACGCAAGTTCCGACTGCCCAGGGAGATTGGCTGCAAATCACCCGAATGGCGTGCGAGCGCAATCCCGACAGTATGGTTGCACAGCACCTCATGGATCTGGATGGCCTGCTGCCAGGGAGCCGCCAGATGGAGACGGAGCTTTGACAGCCCGATGCTGCCGATGGGCTGACGTATATCGCGTGGGCGTAGCGACAACCTGAGGCAAGCAGTGACCCCACTGAACGCGACCTGTGGCGCATCGAGCGGCTGGCTCATCAAACGCGCGGCAGCGAGATCGATGGGGGCGACCGCCACATCCTGCGTCGTTCTGAAACGGCAGGTCTCGCCGGCAATCGGTTCTGCCAGAATCTCGGTATGCCTCGGAACAATCTGCTCGCTCGCCAGCGTTTTAGCCGGCTCGAACTGAATGATGGACATGGACGGCAGCGGCGCCAGATAGTGCGGATAGAGTGTCTCGAGAAGGCTGCTGGTCAGTTCAGGAAATTCATCGTCGAGCTTCTGTCGCACGCGCGCCGCCGAATAGGCGAAACTCTGCACCAGACGCTCCACATGCGGATCGTCAATCACCTCGCCCGTCATGCGCAGGCGTCCTGCAATTTTCGGGAAGCTCTGCGCAAAGCGGCTGGCGCGCTGTCGCAGCGCCGCCAACTCCTCATTATAGCGTGCAAGAAACCCGTCAGCCATCGCTTCCCTCCACCTGGATGCGCTGCGATGACGGATCGATGACGGACTCAAAGCTGATGGGCGGCATGCCTTCATGAAGCCGGAAGGTCGCCTCAATTCGCATGCGCAGGGCGCGAGCGGTGACGCTGCGAGTCTTGAGAATGGTTACCCTTACATTGGACAGTCGCGTCTCAAAGCGGCTGATGCTTCGCTCAATGGAGCGCGCAAGTGATAGCTTTGCTTCATCCGTCATCAGATTGGCCGCAACCGCGCCATCCACGCCATAGTTACGCAGCGAATTTTGCAGCTCAGCCAGACCGGGCGCAGGCGTCTGGATGCAGCGTCGGGTATTGAGCAGCATTTCCAGATCGCGCCGGATAGCCTCCCGCATTTCCCGGATTTGCACCGCATAGCTCAACGGCGGATCAACAGGGCTATAGGGCGCATCGTCCAGTAACCTGTCCAGCACCGAACGCGAGACCTGCCGTTCCTTCGGGCGAAAGACGTCGAGAGGATCAGCCATGGGCGATCCTTTGTGCTGTCGTGCCGATGGGGCTGGCCAGTTCGCTGATTTCCGACAACGACATCATTTGGTCTGCGACCAGAAAGCACCGCTGGCCATGCCCTGTCGTCAGCCCGGTGGGCAGCGCTTTCCAGTCGGTAACGCGCCCAAGCCGGGCATCAGCATCCATACTGTTGCTGGAATGATAGATGACAGGAAGAAGCACCGGCGCGACCGCGCCATCCATCAGCGTCAATTCTGCCGGACGGAAGGCAAAGTCCCGTGGGCGGCGCACTGGCTCGATCCGCAGCTGGGCAATGCGAGCATAATCAATCCACAGATAAGCGCCGCCACTCATGATCACTTCCAGCGCATGGGGAATGCGATCATCGAGGTCACGGAAATCCGACACTGGCTTGCCGTTGCAAAGCATGGGCTTTTCACCGCGCAGGGCATCCAGTTCACGCAGGAGATCCCCTGCCGTTTGCGCATCGCCCTCACGATCCACCACGGCAAGCCGCATCGCCAACCGGTCAAGCTCGGTCGGCCCATCGGGAAAGTCGGGCACTGCCCCAGTATTGAACCAGGCGTCGCGAGCGGCCATTCCGCGGAGCTGGTTTCGAAGAAGAGCAAATCCCATGACTGCATCGGGCTGGAAGGTGGCCGCTAGGCCGCATTGATTGTCGGCACGCTCATAATCACCTGCGACAATCAGCAGATCGATATACAGATTGCGCGCCTGCGCATCGGATGGTCCTGTCTTGACGGCCGATTTGGCGGCATCAAGCGCAGCATCGAGATCTCCTTCGGACAACAGGGCTGAAATCTGCTGAAACAGGGTCATGCGGAAATCCTTTCGCGGCGGTTCGCGGCAACCGGAGCAATCCGATCCGGATTGGCTTCGGCAATGAGGTGAAAGCTGGTGGAGATATCGTCCAGCTGGAAATGGGGTTGCAGCCGCACGGTGCAGGCAAAGCTTCCCGGCTTGCCCGGGATTTCCGAAACGGAAATGCCGGCGGAGCGCAGCGGGTAGCGAATGCGCAGGGAAACATCGGCATCGTCGTTACCGAGGGTATAACCCGTCAGCCAATCGTCCAGACGCCGCTCCAGGGTGCGCGCTTCGGTCAACTTGCCGATTTCATCGCGCATGATGACCTTCAGGTAATGGCTGAAGCGCGACGCGCACAACACATATTGCAGCATGGCTGCAAGCCGCGCATTCTGCCGGGCCTGATCGCTGGAATAGTGCGGCGGCGCGTGCAGCGAGGGATTGGAATTGAAGATCGCATTTGCGGTCAGGTAGGTCGAACCGATGGCGATGATGCCAAGTTCTCCCAGCTGCTGCTCCTGATGGCTGGATAGTCTGACTTCTAGCGGCGGCTGCGCACCCAGGCCCTCGCTTTCAATGGCTGGATCGAGTGGAGCAATCTGTTGGGAGGATAGAAGCCCTCCATCGACTCTGTCCTGCGTCACACCGCGAATATCTGCAAACCAGCCAGACTCGATGAAATTGCGGATGATCACCGCGCCGAAGGCAAAAGCGCCATTTGCCCAGAGAAGCGTATCTGCGTTATCGGAAATCTGCTCCCGGAAGGGGAAGGGATCTGCCCGATGCCTGTCATGCGGGCGCAAAGGTTGACGCATGAGAATGCGGGGCGCGACGAGACCAAGGAAACGCGCGTCATCGCTGGCCCGCAGGCTGTTCCAGCGAAGCCGGCGCGGGTCGGTCGAAAGCCAGCTGAAATCCTGGATGCGGCTGAGTTCGGAAAAATCTTCAAGTCCTACCGACCTTGGCGTTGCTCCCGCCACGAGCGGGCAGAAAGCCGCTGCCGCCAACATTCCAAGATGTGCAAGCGCACCGACGGAATCGGAACCTTCAGGTTCTGAGGGTGAGAAGTAGTAATCTGCGATCAGCAGGCCGAAGGGTTCGCCGCCTGCCATGCCGAATTCCCGGCTATAAACCAGCTCGAAAAGATGACTCTGATCGAAATCCGCGGCACGCTCGAGCGAGCGTGCAAGTTCGTTCCATTCGACGCTGAGCAGTTTGATCTTGACGTCGTTGCCCCGCGATGCCTGCCGCACCAGCATGGCAAGCCCGCGCCAGCGGGCCTCCATGGCCTGAAAGGCGCAGTGGTGCATGATCGCGTTCAGCTGAGCATTCAGCGCTTCATCGATCAGGCAGATCAACTGATCTGCAAGCCGTCGTGCATCGCTGCCAACATCGAGCATATCAAATCCTCACGGAGCGAATGGACGCTTTACGGGCATCCATTCGCCCTAAGACTTCAGTTCTTGGATGGAATGCGGGCAACCATTCTCAGCGAAGTGGTCAGTTCTTCCATCTGAAGCCAGGGACGCATCCAGGCTACGGCATTGTAGGATCCGGGACGGCCCGGAATTTCCTGTACCGTCACCTTCGCATCGCGAAGCGGGTATTTTGCCCGTGACTCCTCGCCTGCATCGTCATTGGCGTTGACGTAGTTGGAGATCCAGCGATTAAGCCAGGCTTCGCAGTCCTTGGCTTCCATGAAGGAGCCGATCTTGTCCCGCCCCATGACCTTCAGGTAATGCGCAAAGCGCGAGGTCGCCATCATATAGGGAAGCCGGGCGGACACAGCCGCATTTGCAGTGGCTTCAGGGCGGTCGTAGACCTTGGCTTTATGTGCCGTCTGCGCTCCGAAGAAGACCGCGTAGTCGGTGTTCTTGTAGTGGCACAGGGGAAGAAAGCCCAGCTTGCCAAGCTCCGCATCGCGCCGATCGGTGATGCCCACTTCGGTTGGGCACTTGAGATCGAGATCGCCGTCATCGCTGGAGAAAATGTGCATGGGAAGGTTCTCAACCTTGCCGCCATTCTCTGCGCCACGAATTGCCGTGCACCACCCGCTTCGGGCAAAGGCATCCGTCAGGCGCGTTCCAAGCACGTAGGCTGCGTTCATCCAGCAATAGGAATCGTGCGGCAGTTCACCGGTCGTGGAACCACCTGTCTCATCATAATTGAAGGCATCGATAGGTGCTGTCTTCGGGCCATAGGGCATACGCGACAGGACGCGCGGCATTGCCAGCGCGACAAAGCGCGAATCGTCACTTTCGCGGAAGCTGCGCCATTTTGCGTATTCGACGGTTTCGAAGATCTTTTCCAGATCACGCGGCTTTGCCAGTTCGGTAAAATTCTCAAAGCCGAACATGTGAGGGCTTGCCCCGGAAATGAAGGGGGCGAAGGATGCAGCGGCAATCATGGAGATGCCCTGAAGCAGCTGGACATCTTCGAAGGAATTGTCGAATTCAAAGTCGCCAACCAGAGCACCCATGGGCTCTCCGCCGGGAGTTCCGAACTCATCTTCGTAGATCGACTTGAAAAGACGGGACTGGTCGAACTCAACCGCTTTGGCCAGATCCTTGGATATCTCCCGCTTCGATGCGTTCAGCACCCTGATCTTCAGGTTGACGCTGGTCTCCGTGTTCTTCACCAGATAGTTCAGGCCGCGCCAGCTGCCTTCCAGCTTCACGAATTCCGGCGTGTGCATGATCGCCGCCAGCTGCGCGGAGATTGCCTTATCAATCTCAGCAATCGCATTATTCAGCGTGATGGTGAGATTGCGATCGTAGCTCACCGTACCCTTGAGGGCCTGATCGGTGAGGGTGCGCAACAGATTTTGCGCACGATCCGGTTCGGTCTGCCGCGTGGCGGCAACAACTTTGCTCAGCAGATCCTCATCTGAAGCCAGGGCTGCCTGCTCGCGTGTTTGTACTTGTGTTTCAGCACTCATCTCGTCATCCTTCCAGTGGCTGCAAGGCTTCTGCCTCGCGCTCTCGGTGATTGGGGCCTGAACTTTGGGCGATTGCGCCCGGCCGCTTCATGCGCTCAGGTCTCAGGACGGCCGCGATTTTTCCGCCAGCTGCGCCACCAGCTTCGTCAGATCGCCTTTGTTCTGCAGAATGTCCTCCAGCATACGCTCCAGCTCCTCGGAACGATCTGCCTTGCTCATCAGGTCGCGCAGTTCGTTGCGCGCATCCAGCAAAGCCTTCAAAGCAGGAACCTGCTCCACAATCGCACCCGGCTCGAAATCCTCCATTTTTTCGAACTTCAGCGAGACCTCCAGCTGGCTGCCATCGTTCTGCAGCGTGTTATCAACCGTCAGCTGGAGACCAGGGGTCATACGGCGCATCACATCATCGAAATTGTCCCGGTCGATCTGGACGAACTTGCGCTCGCCAAAGGGCTTGAGTGGCTGGGTGGGATTGCCTGAAAAGTCACCCAGGACCCCCACAACGAAGGGCAATTCCTTTGCAACCATCGCGCCTTCCGTTTCCACCTCATATTTGATGTGAACGCGTGGCTTGCGAACCCTTTCCAGCTTTTCATGAACACTTGCCATTTTAAATCTCTCCTTCCTGCCACGAGGCAGCTTTGATCAATGGATGTAGGCGACGCCTGCGGCGCGGCCAGAGGTTGTTCTGGCTCAACTTGAATCTGTGCTCTTGATTCCTGCGGCCGTCAGCACCGCCTGCCGCTGATGGGCATCCGGCAGCAATTCCGCCAGAAGGTCTGAAAACCCCATGCGCCCACGCCGCACCAATGTTTCGAGAGACAGCGAAATGGGAGAATGCGGTTCGGTTTTCTTGAAGTAACGCGCCACGGCAAGCAGGATTTCGAAGGCTTCCTCGCGCGACGAAATGGCGTCTGCCGAGGGCTTACGCACAAGATGCTGAGCGGCGGCGCCATCCACAGACAGAGGCTGTTCTGTTTCGGACACAAGCGAACCCGCAGCACCCTCCTCGCCTTCCTCCGAGATATGTCCCAGGAATCTCAAGGCGGCGGCGGCCTCAGCTAACACATTACGTGTATTAGAACTCGCTGGAGCAAGCGCTCCGCACTTCTGTTCAAGTATTTCCGTGATGCGATCGAACAAGGCGATGCAGTCGCTGATCGCCGCGAACTGCCCTGATATCTGAGCGACATTCAGATTAGCGAATGCATTCTCAAGATCCTCTCGGACCCGTTCCTGACCCGGACGCTGTGAGACCTGAAAATCCCATAGGGTGAATTGCCCGAATTTCGCGCCCGGAATGAGCGGTGTCAAACGGATAGCCTGGATCAGAGTGCCCTCGCTGCCAATCCCGTTCAGACCTGCAAATGGCGCAAAACGTTCCTCATCATCCTCATCGCCGATCGAATGGAGCGCATCGAAATACTGTTCTAAAAGCGACACCGTCAGACCATAGACATCACGCAATCCGGCATAACCATTGAGCCGAACTTCCGCCTCTGTGAGCCAGGCAAGAACCTCGATGTCTTTGCTATAGGAAGTCAAAATTCGCAACCCTAGAGTGCGAACCTCTTGCCAAAGCGGAGATAGACTTACATTTTCACCCGGATTAACCATGCGTTCCGATGCCCTGGCAAGGCCGCGGGCATCCTTAATTTTAAAGTATACATCTCGCGCTTCAGTATTAATGCGAATGTTTTCCCCGCAAGGTCGGTCTTCACTAATGTAAATCTTCAATTCGTCGAAATTCATTACATCCGATCCCCAGCCTTCGGAGATTTGAGCCGTTTGAGATAGCTCATATTGTGCAAAAACGACTTGTAATCAACCCCCTATAAATGATGTCGAAATGATGACAAGCTTCGTTTTGCTCTAAAAAGTTAGCATGAATCACTTTTTCCTCTGGACATCTGGAACAACCCGCCATAGCTATCTTCACGCAACCAATGCGTGGGCCGAGGCGTCGCATTTACGGAGCTTGTCTATATGCCGCAGATCGATTTGGATCGTCTTATCAGGAGGCTGGACGCGCCGCTTCGTGTCGGTCTTGAGACAGGGGCATCGGTCGCCGCGCGCATGCAGCACTCAAGCGTCGAACTGGCGCATTGGCTGCGCGGATTGCTGGATGTGCCAGATATTGCAGCGTCCCTGTCTGCCGCTGGTGTCGATTGTGAAGCACTGCGCCAGCAGCTTGATGGCGCAATCGCCGATTTGGGACGCGGCGATGGAGCATCCCTGGTGCTTTCGCAAAACATTCTCGCGACCTGCCGGGAGGCATGGCTGCTTTCTTCGCTGGAACAGGGACGAAACTCGATCACACTGGGCGATATTCTTGCCGCTCTTGTCGATGACAGTAGCTTGCGCGCCTATCTGCGCGGTGCGGCGCCTGTGCTGTTGCGCCTCGATCGGAACGCCGTTGATGCCATGCGGGCTCGCGCGCCGCAGCCAGGCCCAGCAGATGTTCAGGAAGCAGCCTCCGCCACAGCATCGAGCGATGGCAACGAGTTCCTGCGCCTTTACACCCGCGACATGACCGCAGAAGCGCGAGGCGGAAAGCTTGATGCCGTGATCGGTCGCCAGCAGGAGCTGCGTCAGGTCATCGATATCCTGATGCGCAGGCGTCAGAACAATCCAATCCTCGTTGGCGAACCTGGTGTAGGCAAGACTGCAATTGTTGAGGCTCTGGCGCTCGGGATCGTTCATGAAGACGTTCCGGAGAAGCTCCGTAGCATCCGCCTACTGCTCCTTGATCTGACGCTGTTACAGGCAGGCGCCGGCGTAAAGGGTGAGTTTGAGCGCCGCTTGCATGGCGTTGTCGACGCGGTCAAGAACTCTCCCGAGCCGATTATACTTTTCATCGATGAGGCCCATGGTCTCATTGGCGCTGGTGGGCAGCCAGGCCAGGGTGATGCGGCGAACATTCTTAAACCTGCACTTGCCCGTGGCGAGCTGCGCACCATCGCAGCCACCACCTGGAGCGAGTACAAGCGGCATATCGAGAGGGATGCGGCACTGACCCGCCGCTTTCAGTTGGTACATGTCCGCGAACCCGATCAGGCAACGGCAATCCAGATGGTGCGCGGCATAGCCGCCGGACTGAAGAAGCATCACGGCGTGCGTATTCGCGATGAGGCGATCCGCGCTGCGGTTGAGCTGACTGAGCGCTATCTGCCAGCACGCCAATTGCCGGATAAGGCGATCAGTGTGCTTGATACGGCGGCAGCAGCAGTTGCACTTGCCCGCCAGACGACACCCGGCGCTCTGTCTGATCTACGCCAGGAAAGCATGCTGCTGGAGCAAGAGCGATCATGGCTTGCCCGTGAACCTCAGACGAACGAAACCACAGCTAGGCTCGCTGAAATTGACGCTGAAATTGCGGCAATCCAGAACGAAATCCTGGAGCTTGAGAACCGGCTTGATGCCGAACTTCGGCTTTCCTCAGAGGCGGATCGGCTGGAGCAATTGGTGGCAGCGGACGAAGATGTTGTGCCGATCCCACTCGTCTGCGAACAGATTGGCGTATCCTCCAACGTAACGCCGCTTCCTTCACATGCACGGAATTGCGAAACCCCATCGCAGGCATTGAAGCAGCTGGAACAGGCCATCAGCGATCTTTCGGGAGAAAATCGCCTTGTGCCGCGTGTGGTCGATCGAGATGTTGTGGCGGCCATTGTCTCCCGCTGGACAGGCATTCCCGTCGGCAAACTGCTTTCCGACCAGATTACTGCCGTACAAACGCTGGACCAGAACTTGAAGCAGAGGGTTCTGGGACAGGACCACGTGATTGGACGTATCGCCAATGCAATGAGGGCGGCCAAGGCAGGTCTCGCCGATCCCAGCCGCCCGCCGGGCGTCTTCCTGCTCGTTGGCATGTCTGGCACCGGCAAAACCGAGACGGCGCTATCCGTGGCAGATATTCTCTACGGAGGAAGCCAGCATCTGACCACGATAAACATGTCCGAGTTCAAGGAAGAGCATAAGATATCCATGCTCCTCGGCTCACCGCCCGGCTATGTGGGTTACGGTGAAGGTGGTGTTCTGACGGAAGCCGTTCGACGTCGACCCTATGGCGTTTTACTCCTGGATGAAATCGACAAGGCACATCCCGGCCTTCAGGAAATCTTTTATCAGGTTTTCGACAAGGGCACGCTTCGTGATGGCGAAGGACGGGACATCGATTTTCGCAACACAACGATTTTCATGACAGCAAATACGGGTTCCGAGCTACTGGCGTCGCTTGCTTCCGATCCGGATACGATGCCAGAGGGCGAAGCACTCGAGACCTTGCTGGTTCCTGAGCTTCAAAAACATTTCAAACCGGCATTTCTCGGTCGAACGACCATCCTCCCCTTCATGCCGCTGGGCCAGGAAAGCCTGCTTGGCATCGTGGACATGCATCTTGCGCGCATCGCGAAACGCATCAAGGACACCTACGCAGCCGAGTTGGCGGTGGACAAGACGGCGCGCGATGCATTGTGTGCCAGAGCGCAGCGGAGCGAAATGGGTGCTCGTGCAATCGAGGTGATGATCATGCGGGATCTGATGCCCGCGCTCTCCTCTTCGCTGCTCGAAACGCTGACCCGCGCCGCTAAAATCCAGAACATTCAAATCCGGCATGATGGCCAAAGCTTCGCGATCAGCGTGCAGGCCCAGAATGCCGAACAGGAATCCGTTGGTGCCGGGAAAGCTGGCGCTTCGGATGAAGTAGCCCCGGCTCGCAAACGCGTGCGGGGAAGAGCACGGCGCCGTGCCGACGTGCCGTAACCAGCAAACCATTCTCAAACAGGAGAGCTGACGCATGCCGATTTATCTGCAAATCGACGGTATCCAGGGTGATGCAACCCATGAACAGCATCGCAAGTGGATGGACATCGAAGCCATTCACTGGAACGTCTCCCGCAACATGAACACAGCTGCAGGTTCTGCTGCCAATCGTGAAGCTTCCGAGCCGACAGTGTCCGAAGTGATCCTCACCAAGGTCAGCGATTCGTCTTCAACGAAGCTGTTCCAGGAGGCTTGCTCGGGCCGCACCGGCAAGCGCGCAACCATTCACATGGTGACCACCGGCAATCCGGGTGAAACCTACATCGAGTACACGCTGACCAACACGCTGCTGGCAAGCTACTCCATCGATTCCAATGGCGATCGTCCGATCGAAACCATCAAGCTGAACTTCACCAAGATGGAAGTGAAGTACACGCCGTTCGACGAGAACCAGTCGCCGCAATCGCCGATGATTGCCTCCTACGATCTGGCAACGACCAAAGCTGCCTGATCTGGAGCCATATGTTTTGATGCCGGTTTGCGCCGGCATCATTCCCCCATGCCTGCCTCGGCCGCAGGCCCAGGTTCCATCTGCCTTGATGAGTGGAGAGGGCAAATGTCTTCAGCAAATGATCGATTGAACGAAGTTCTGCTCGAATTGCCGAAATACAAATCGCAGTGGGAATCCTATGTGGCCAACCCTTACGTTCGAGCCTACGATCTTGCTGTGCAGAATTTCACGCGGGAAGCCAAGGCTCAGGCTGAGCGTGATCGTACAAAAGCAGAGCTTTTTGTGCTCGGAGCATCCATCCTGACTGGCAGTGTGATGATGGCAGCCTTTGCCACCACATCGGTCAGAGTGCTGGCCGGGCGAACGATGCTGAACGTCGTCTGCAATAACAATTTGAACCGCACTTTCGACATGCTGCACGCAGCCTCAACGAACAAGACGCTTATGTTCGCCTTGGGCAGCGTTATGGATGAGGCCAAGAAGCTGGCTGGCAACCATGTCAAGAAGGCCGCCGAGACCTTCACCAGCAGCGCTCCGATGGCATCTGCAGCAACCGCGATCAACTACAAGACCCGCATTGAAGACTTCATCAATGCGAACCACATCTGCGTCCACGATCTTGTCCAGGGTGTTCGCGATGACAGGCTGATCAACGAGTCTGGCAAGAACAGAATAGCGGAACTGACAAGAAGGATTCCATTCTGCAATCCGCCTTCCGGTCGCAAGGTGGATGAGCAACGCTTGTCGCAGAAAATGGAGCTATTGTTTTACATGGCTTCGGTGCTCGATTCCGATGAGCTGGTACAGTATGCGCCGGCAATGAACGGCAGCGATCAAACCATCGGACGAACGGTCGAATACAGCTCCAGTTCAATCAACCAGATGCCTTCGGCCAGCGATTACCCGAAAGAAACGTTGCCGCGCTTGGTTGGCCGTCCGACCCCGCATTACCAGCCCGGCCAGCGCATCCGTTACAAGAATATCGGCGGCGGAATTCGGGATCGAATCGATCTCCTGAGCTTGCAGACCGGCAACGGCAAGTTCTATCCGGACCAGAATATGCTGGAAAAGTTCCTTGTTGATCCGACGCAACATGCGCAGATCATGAAAGCGGAGCAGGTTATCAATCGCCTGTCCGCCGATGCGCGTCCGCGCGCGTTGACCGAAGTGCGGATGATGTGAGCGAATGATGACGATGGCGGCCTTTTTTCAGAAGCCCCTGGCGCATCTGCCTAGCCACCGGCTCTTTGTGCTTGTTATGGCGGCTCTTTTGGGTGCCTTTCTGTTTTCATCCGGCCTTGCTGACAACCAGGGCTCGGTGGATAGGTCGTTGTTACAAATGGAGGCGGTTAAGCCCCGCTTGGATTTGACGCCAGAACTGGCGGCATCTGTCGCGCGTGCAGCCAATCAGAATGGAGTGAGCGGTGTTTCCGATTTGCAGCCAGTTCTGGAACAGGCCGCTTCGCTCTCATTCAATAGCGCTGAGATGGAATCGCGCATCGCTTCCAATCTGGCCAAAACTGGCCAGGTCAACGTCAATGCAAGCGAGCTTGCAAAGGCTGCCCATGCACTCAGCGAGGCTCGTAAAGCGTCTAAGAACGGTGGCGGTGAAACCTCCCTCGAACCAGTAGACGCTGAGCGCAGGAGCCAGATTTCCGAACTCCTCAACACAATGGCATCCCCTGAGCTTGCTGTCGAAACGGCGGTGACGGAACAGATTATGTATGCCGCATTGGAGGTTGTGACCAACGCCTCTGCAGAGCAGCTTGCAATAGCTCCCATCGAAAATCTGCAAGCGCAAACCGGCGCAACAATCCAGAACTTGCGGGCACGCACCACCAACGAGAACCCAACGCCAAAGCATGCCGCCAAAGCACAGGAAAGAGAACGCCTCGCTTTGGCGCTCGAGGCACTAACCTCTGACGAGCTGGCCGTCCTGACAAGATTCTACGCAAGCGAAGAAGGCCAGGCCAAGCGCGATACTCTGATTTCGACCTATCGCGATGTGTCCAACGCGGCGAATGCCAAGCTCCTGAACACCTATCTGGAGCGTCTTATCACGCAGTCGAAAAACAAGTCGCAGCAGAACTGAGGCGAGAGACAGGATCTGACCATGAACGACCAGCCTTCATCTGCCGATTTCATCCAGGCAAGCCGTGTGTTGAAGATCGTCTCGCCGCTCGGTGAGGATCAGCTTCTGCCCGAGCGGGTGGTGATCGAAGAAGGTGTCAACCGTCTGTTCGAGATCAAGCTGGCCGCTCGTTCGAAGAAACCACAGGTGAAGCCGGACGAACTGATTGGCAAGCTGGTCGATGTGTCACTGGAGATCTCCCAGGGCGATGGCGAAGAAGGCTCTGCCGTGCGCCGCCCGTTCAATGGGCTGGTGACAGAGCTGAACGAAGGCCCGCCCATCACGCGTGGTCTGCGCGCCTATTCCATGGTGCTGCGTCCGCAGATGTGGCTGTTGTCACGCCGATCCGATTGCCGCATCTGGATGGACAAGACCTCGCTGGAAGTACTTGAAACTCTTTTTTCCGAGCATGGCATTCCAGCCCCTGATACATCCGGCGTGATTTCACCCGTGCCACCACAGCACTATAGTGTGCAGTTCAACGAAACGGATCTTTCCTATCTGACACGGCGGTTGGAAGAGGACGGTATCTTCTACTGGTTCTCCCACGAGGACGGTCGCCACAAGCTGCATGTGGCCGATAGCGCGTCCGGCTGGCTGGGCCCCTCCCCGTCTGCGCAAGGCGAAGGCAAGGTGCGGCTGGCGCAGGGATCGTCAGACCGCAACCATATCAACGAATGGCAGCGGCACTTCGCTTACGTGCCCGGCAAGCGCACCGGCGGGGACTGGAACTTCGAGACCCCCTCCATGGTGCCGCGGGCCGAGACACCGTCGCTCATCCAGATGCCGGACGCCATCAAGCGCGAGCTCTACGAATATCCCGCCCGCATCTCCTCCGTTGCAGAAGCAGAACGCGCCGAAAAACTTCGGGTGCAGGCAACCGAAGCAGACCATGAGCGGGTCCATGGCGGCTCCACCTCTCGCATTCTGGAAGCGGGCCGCAGGTTTACGCCTTACGAGGTCGCGCATCCCGATCATCAATACGAAGAGCATGTGATCGTCTCCATCCGTCATGAGGTGGTGGATCGCTCCTATGAAACGTCGACCGATACCCCAGAATACCAGAACACGTTTGAGGCCCTGCCTTCCCGCGTTCCACTCACCCCGCATCGCGAGACCAGACGGCCACGCATTGAAGGCACGCAGGTGGCGATTGTTGCAGGCCCTGAGGGCGAAGAGATCCACCCGGATCAATACGGCCGCATCAAGCTTTGGTTTCCATGGGACCGCAAGGCCAAGAAGGACGGCTCCGACACCTGCTGGGTGCGGGTGGCGCAAAGCTGGGGCGGCGGCACTTGGGGCGCACAGATCATCCCGCGCATCGGCATGGAGGTGATGGTTGCATTCGTCGATGGCGATCCAGACCGTCCCCTCGTCATCGGTGTCGTGCCGAACCCCGCAAACGCCGTGCCGTATGATTTGCCGGCCAACAAGACGCGCATGGTTCTGCGCTCCAACACCCACAAGGGCCAGGGTTTCAACGAGATCAGCTTCGAAGACGAGGCGGGCAAGGAAAACCAGTTCTTCCATGCCCAGAAGGATCAGACAACACGGGTGCTGAACGACCGCACCAAGCGCATTGATCGTCATGAGGTGGCCTCCATCGGCGGCAATCGGGCTGTGGAAGTCTC